>NZ_JAUOQN010000005.1:0-133414 GCF_030547555.1 Salipiger sp. 1_MG-2023
CGTCACACCCGGCCGCGCGCTGCGCTACGCCGGGGGCTCCGCGCGCGGCCTCCTACACCAAGCGTTGGGACACTACCTAGATCTGGGCCGAAACTGGCGCGATATTCACTGCCTTCCGGGCGGTCAACGCCATCGCATCCCTGATACTGAGGATGGACATATCGCGGTGCCCGATCTTGCTCACAAGCAGGAGGCCGTTGTCTGTTTCGAAGCGACGGGTGGGCAGGACAGGCGGTTCTGCTCCTTTCTGGAAAGCGCAGGCATCGAGGCTCGCCAAGTGCCGCCGGCCCAGGACCAGGCCTTCGCGCGCAGCCTTGGAACCCGTGCCAAGGCCGACAGGATCGATGCCGAACTCTTTGCTCGTTTCATGATTTTTAGATTCGGCGCCGGACGGGCTTTCCCGCTGAACATCATCGTCTTCTCAGAGCCTTAACCACCAAGCGGGCGCAGGTGGTCAAGATGCGAAAGCGGCTTCTGGCGCAGCTCCGGGCGCATCGGAAATCCGCAACTGCGGCGCTGACCGGTCTGGACCCGGTGGCGCAGGACAGTGGAGCGCTGCGCGGCAAGCGTGCCATTGCCGGCGGCAGACACGTGCTGCGGCATGTCCTGTTCCAGGCGGCGCTGCTCGCCTCGCATCATAACCCGACACTCAAAGCCTGCGCGGATCGGCTCCGCAACGCAGGCAAAAGCCGAACAAGCTCAGCGTCACAGCGGTCGCACCCAAGCTCGTCATCATAGCCAATGCTCTGCGTAAAAGCCGCCGTATCCGGGGAGGGCCCGACGGTTTCAGGCGCCTCCCCGTGGGGCTCAGCGCAAGGATTTCACCTTGTCCATGAATGCGCGCACCCGCTCCGGGTCGACGAGGTTGTCGAACTTGCCGTCAATCTTGAAGGTCGAGCCGACCACCGCCCCATCGGCCACCGAAAGCTGACGTTCGACATTGTCGACGCGGCAGCCGGTGTTGCACAGGATCATGGTGTCGGGCACCGCTTCCTTGACGCTGGTCAGAACCTGGGTATCGGTTTCGACCCCGGCGGTGAGGCCGGACACGCAGAGCGCATCGGGCCGGTTGTTGAACACGGTCGAGCGGGCAATGTCGATGATATTGCGCGATCCGATATAGGATGCCGCCTCGGGAACGATGTTAAACAGCATCTTCAGATCGGGCGCGAGCCGCATCTTGTGGCGGATGGTTTCGCCGACATTGGTGTTCCACAGGCCAAAATCGCTAGCGTAAACGCCGGTGATGATCTCGCGGATGAACACGGCGCCGGTTGCGGCGGCAAGGTCGATCGAGGCGATCGGATCCCACAGGACATTGACCCCAAAGGGCACGGTGATGTCGGGCATCAGCTCGCCGATGATCCGCGCCATGGCGGCGGTGGTTTCGGGCTTGACCGTCGTCAGGTAGGGCAGGCTGAATTCATTGGAAAACATGATCGCATCGACACCGCCCTGCTGCAGGTTCAGCAGATCCTGCCGGGCCATATCCACGACCTTTTGCATGCCGCCCGTCGCGTCATAGGCAGGATCCCCCGGCAGCGCCTGCAGGTGGCACATGGCGATGATCGGTTTCTTGGTTCCAAAGCTGTCTTCAAGCCAGGTCATGGGGTGGTCCTTGTGTTCGTTTGTGTTTGGGTCCGGGGGCGCTACTGCCCGACGCCGCACCGGTCTCTTGCTGTGGTCCGACCGGGAACGCCCGTGCATATGCCTGAAGACATTGAGGCTGGGCGGCACCGGAGAGGATCGGTCTTATCATCGGATGCGATTGTGGTTTGTTTGTTTTCGGTTTGTTTTGTGCTGTAATGAACATTGATCGAACATAATGATGTTCGTCAACCGGAAAGTTTTCCGCAGCCGGGCCCAGACATCACGAACCCGCCCCATCATCGCTTGCGCGCAGGCCGGTTGCGACGTCATGAGGTCTGGAAAATCAGGGTGACAGCGCCCTTGCCTGATCCGGCGCGGGTGTCAGTCGGCGTGCCGCATCACCCCAAAGAGTGCGCAGCGTGGTCACATATTCCGCTGGCCGCCATCATCGCGCCCTGCCGCGCGTTGGACGCTTCGCACCGGCTCATCGGCAGGCGAAGGCTCGCGGCGGCAGCGGTCTTGGGGTGTGTTCGAAAGTCTCGTGCAGCGCATCGCCAAGCGGACCTGGGGCGCTGTCGCATTCTTAATGGCCGGGGGCGGGCCGGACAAGGCGCGGCAATGGTCGCCTTGGCGCTTGCCTGTTGCTTGCCGCGCCCGCGACCTCTTTTGCGCCTGTCCGGATGTCACCGGGTCGAAATCAGCGCCCTGCGAGACCCGCCGCTATGCCAGTATCTCGACAGGGCGTTCCCAGAATATCAGCACGGCGCAGCCGCTTTCCGACCAGACCGCGTGGCTGCTGCCGGGCGGGTTGCACACCATGTCGCCGGCGCGATAGGTTCCGTGGTCATCGCTTTGCGCGCCGTCAAGCACGAGGATGGTTTCCAGACCCGGATGGCGGTGGCGCGGCACGGACGCGCCCGGCTCATAGCGTAGAATGGCCCAGGCCGGGCCGTTGGCCTTGTCGCCCCACAGCGGGCAGATGCGCACGCCGGGGCGAAACGGCACGTAATCCAGCGCCCGCCATCCCCCGGACAAAAGCCCTGCGGCCACGGCTGGCATCATGTCGGCAACCCCGCCAGCATATCGGCGCTGCTCGACACGGTGCCGAACACGCCGCCCTGCATCTGGATCATCGCGATGGCGGCCTCATGGTTGGCGCGATCGGTGGCGGCGCAGCAGTCTTCAAGCAGGACACATTCGAATCCGCGGTCATTGGCCTCGCGCATGGTGGTATGCACGCAGACATCGGTGGTGATGCCGGTCAGGATCAGGTTCTCGATCCCGCGCGTGCGCAGGATCAGCTCGAGATCGGTGGCGCAAAAGCTGCCTTTGCCGGGCTTGTCGATGATGATTTCGCCGGGCAGCGGGGCAAGATCGTCGATGATCTGCCATCCCGGTTCGCCGCGCACAAGGATGCGCCCGCAGGGGCCCACATCGCCGATGCCCGCGCCGATCTGGCGCGAGCGCCACTGCTTGTTGCGGGGCAGGTCGGCCAGATCGGGGCGGTGGCCTTCGCGGGTGTGGATGATGGGATAGCCGCCCGCGCGCATCGCGCCGAGCACGGTTTGGATCGGAGCGATCGGCGCCCGTGTCAGCGACAGATCATAGCCCATCGCGTCGACATAGCCGCCCGGGCCGCAGAAATCGATCTGCATGTCGATCACGATCAGCGCGGTGTTTTCCGGGCGCAGATCGCCATTATAGGGCCAGGCATAGGGGCGGGCAGAGATTGTGGGCATCGGAACCTCGGACTGTTGGGTCTGCTCAAGGCTAGCACCGATCAGCGCCGCGTTCGGATGCTGAATTTTCGCAACGGCGGTGCAAAATATGCACCGCTATGCGATGTTCTGCAACGCCCGGATCAGGCTTTGCGCAAAGCGTGCCGGTGCGACGGGCAGGCTGCGCCCCTTGAGCTGCCCCAGCAAAAGCGCCCCCGGCGCGACATCGCGCAGCGACAGCGGCCGGCTTGTCAGCGTGTCGGGCAGGCGCAGCCCGATGGGGATCTGAAAGGCGATGGCGTCTTCGAATTCGACGTAATGGCGCATGAAATCGAAGGAATCCGATTCCACCGCCGCCGTCAGCCCGTGCGACGTGCCCGCCAGCGCCGTTTCCAGCATATGGCGCACCGCATAGGCGCGAGCGGGCAGCACATGTGGGTGATCGAGGCAATCGCGCAGGCGCAGGTCTGCGCGTTTCGCCAACGGGTTATCGGCGCGCATGATGGCATGGATGGGCTGGCTGACAGCGCTCAGCACGGTGAAATCCACCAGATGCACCGGTTCCAGCACCAGCGCGAGATCGCTTTCAAAGCTGCGTAAATCCTGTTCGGCGGCGTCGCGGTCGCGGATCTGAACGGAAAAGCTGACTCCGGGGTGCTTGGCGCGATAGGCGGCGATATGTTCGGGCAGAAAATAGGGCGCAAGCGCTTGCGAACAGGCGATGGAGACATGGCCGCGCCGCTCTCCGCTCAGATCGGCGACAAGCCCTTGCACCCGGCGCAGATCGCTTTGCTGGGCGCGGAAATGCTGCAAGACCAACTCGCCAGCGGGGTTGAGCCGCATGCCGCGCGGCAGCCGTTCGAAAATCTGCGCGCCAAAGTCTTCTTCAAAGCGCTGGATGCGCCGGTTCAGCGCCGAGGCGGTGATGTTCAGATCTTCTGACGCCTTGCGGATCGACCCGGCGCGCATCACGGCCTCAATGAAGTGAAAATCTTTGAGATGGCGCATGGGGTCTCCGACTGCTGCATGTAGTGCATCACTTCTGTGAATACTTGGCAATTGTGTTTACGCAGTTTCCAGCATCCCTTTGGCGCAGCCGACAGGAGATTGCCCCGGATGACACCCCAGATGACACCATTGACCCTTGATGCCCTTGCCGATGCTTATGCCCGTGGCACCGCGCCAGCCGACATCATCGCGCAGGTCTACGCCCGCATCCGCGAGGTGAACGACCCCGGGATTTTCATCACCCTGCGGGATGAGGCCGATGCGTTGGCCGAAGCAAAGGCTCTGGGCGCGCATGATCCCGACAAGCCGCTGTGGGGCGTGCCCTTCGCGGTCAAGGACAACATCGACGTGGCTGGCCTGCCCACCACCGCCGCTTGTCCGGCGTGGGAATACCAGCCCGAACAGGATGCTTTCGCGGTGGCGCGCCTGCGGGAGGCGGGCGCCATCGTGATCGGGAAAACCAACCTCGACCAGTTCGCCACCGGGCTGGTAGGGGTGCGCAGCCCTTATGGCGTGCCGAAAAACGCCCTTGATCCGCTGATCGTGCCGGGCGGGTCGTCCAGCGGGTCGGGGGTGGCGGTGGCGCAGGGCATGGTCAGCTTTGCGCTTGGGACAGACACCGCCGGGTCGGGCAGGGTGCCAGCGGCGCTGAACAATATCGTCGGGCTGAAGCCGACGCTTGGAAGCTGGTCGGCCTCGGGGTCGGTGCCGGCCTGCCGGTCGGTGGAAACGATTTCGGTGCTGGCGCTGACCGTGGCCGATGCCCATGCGGTGTTTCGGGTTGGCGCGGTGTATGATGCCGCCGATTGCTACGCCAAGCCGGTGCAGACCCGCGCCCTGACAGCCGCGCCTACGGCGCTGCGGGTGGGGGTGCCCGATGCCGCCTCGCTGCGCTGTTTTGGCGATAGCGTGCAAGAGGCATCCTTTGCCGCCTCGCTGGCCCTGCTCGAGGCCGCAGGCCACAGCATCGTGCCGATGGATTTCACGCCGTTTTATGACGTGGCCGACATGCTCTATAATGGCGCTTGGGTGGCAGAGCGCCACAGCGTCATCGACGAGCTGCTGGCGACAAACCCCGACGCCGTGCTGCCGGTGACCCGCCAGATCATATCCAAGGCAAACACGCTAAGCGCTACTGATGCGTTTCGCGGGTTTTACCGGCTCAAGGAACTGGCGCGGGCGGTCGAGGCGCCGTTGTCGGGGGTCGATCTGCTTTGCGTGCCCAGCATCCCGACGTTTTATTCGGTCGCGGATCTGCAGGCCGATCCGGTCACGCCCAATGCCAACCTTGGCACCTATACCAATTTCGTGAACCTGCTGGACATGTCGGCGCTGGCGGTGCCGGTGCCGCCGCGCAGCGACGGGCGTCCGGGCAGCGTGACCCTGCTCGGGCAGGCGGGCGACGACGCGCTGCTGGCCGAAATGGCCTTGGGGCTGGAAAGCGCCGGCAACCGCAGTCTGGGCGCAACCGGCTGGGCGCGCCCCTAGCGGCGGCGTTCGAGGATCCAGAAAAACACCACGGTGATGGCCAGCACCACCAGCAGCAGCAGGAAGGCAGCGGCGTTGCCTTCGTTGATGGCCAGCCCTTGAAAGGCGCGTTTATAGGCGAAAAACGACAGCAGTTCGGTGGAAATGCCGGGGCCGCCCTTGGTCATCACATAGACCAGATCATAGGTGCGAAATTCATTGATCAGCTGGATCACGATGGCGATGGCGGCAACCGGGCGCAGCATCGGCAGCGTGATGTACCAGAATTGCGCGATGGGGCCCGCGCCATCGACCTCGGCCGCCTCGTAGGGATCGCGGGGCAGCGAGGCGAGCCCCGCCGACAGCAACAGCACCACAAAGGAGGTCTGCTGCCAGATTTCCACGAACACCAGCGTCGAGAGCGCCAGATCGGGATCGCCCAGCCAGTCGATCGCCGGCAGCCCCAGGCCGACCAGCGTGGTGTTCACGATGCCAAGGTTGGGCTGCAACAGCATCTTCCAGATCAGCGCCACGGCCACCGGCGACATGGCCATCGGCAGCGTCAGAATGGCGAAATACAGCGCCCGCATGTGCACCACCTTGGTCAGCAGCAGCGCGATGGCCAGCCCGACGACGAATTCGCCGATCACCGAGGCCGCCGAAAACCGCAGCGTCACCCCAAGCGAGGACCAGAACATCGGGTCGCTCAGGATCTCGATATAGTTCTCCAGCCCCTGAAATGGGCTGAGGCTGGGGCGGATCAGCGTCATGTTCGACAGCGAGATCACCAGCGCATAGCCCAGCGGCAGGCCCATGGTGATGACCAGCAGGCCAAGGCCCGGCGCGGCAAACACCCGGCCAAGGCGGCGGCGGGCGCGGGTGATGCTGAAATCGGACATGGGTGCCTCGTCGGTCAAAGGGCGCCCCGCCGGGATGGGCGGGGCGCTGTCGGTTTACTGGTCCATCAGGTCCGCAAGGCCGCTGGCCGCTGCGGCGATGGCATCGGCCGGGCTGGCATCATCGCTGGCGGCAAGTGAAATCTGGGTGCCAAGCACGTCTTCGTATTGCGCGGAATAGGTGAAGATCGGGAAGGATTTCCCGGCCTCAACAACCGCTTGGCCATCGGCGTAATAGGGGTGCGCCTCCAGCACCTCGGGGGCGGAGAACACATCCGACTGCACCGGGGCGTGGCCTTCGATCGCGCGCTTGATCGCGACCTCCTTGCTTTGCACCCATTCGATGAACTGCCACGCGGCGTCCTTGTCGGCATCGCTTACGTTGGACGGAATGCCCCAGCCCCAGCCGCCGGATTCGCCCGCGCCGCCGGGCATGACCGACAGTGCCAGCTTGCCCGACACCTCGGGGCAGGTTTGTGCATTGTCGAGCTGCGGCAGCATCCACCAATAGGTGACCATCGAAAACGCCTCGCCCGAGCACATCAGCCGCATGGTGTCATCCAGCGTTGCCGACAGCGCGCCGGTTTGTGCCGCGTTCTGGATCGCGTCGGTATAAAGCGTCAGCGCCGTAACGGCCGCATCACTGTCGAGCGCAACCGCGCCTGCGTCATCCAGATAGCTGCCCCCGGCCGCATAAAGGTAGTTGGAAAACTCCATGGCGTTGGGATCGCCCTTCTGGCCCTGCATCGCCGCGCCGACCACCTCGCCATCGGCGGACACCGCCTTGGCCAGCTCGACATAGCCTTCCAGCGTGTCGGGCAGGGTGCCGCCGCGGGCTTCCAGCAGGTCGGTGCGATAGATCAGCCCCATGGAATAGTTGTACATCGGGATGATCGGCAGGCTGTCTTCGCTTGCGCCCAGAAGATCCAGCATCGACGGGATGAACCCCGACATGTCGAAATCACTGGCCTCGACGAAGGGGGTCAGATCGCTCAGCCAACCGGCTTCGGGGAATTCACCGGCCCAGAGGAAATCGACCGACAGCAGGTTGTAATAGGATTCCCCGCCGACCAGCTGCGCCACCAGCTTGTCATGCATGTCGCCATAGCCGACCTTTTCGAATTCCACGGCGATGCCGGTCTGTTCGGTGAATTCGGGCAGCAGGGCTTCGATGATGCGGGTTTCGGGAACGTCTTCCATCAGCGCGCGCACAGTCATGTCCTGCGCGAAGGTGGGGCTGGCTGCGAGGCCACTTAGCAGCGCCAGGGCAGAGGCACGGGTCAGTTGATGTTTCATGGCAATGGTTTTCCTGTTGATGAGGTTGGAACTGGCCGGTTCATACGGCCTTATTGGTCTGCGCTTTGCCGCAGACGGGATTTTCTAGCCGACGCCGCCAAAGGACAGGCCCCGGACAAGGTATTTCTGGATAAAGCGCGACACGATCATCAGCGGCACGATGGCAAGCGCCACCCCGGCCGCGACCTTGCCGATTTCGACCCCGTTCGATGTTTGCAGCGCCGCCAGAGCGACCGGCACCGTTGCGGTCGATGGTCCGCTGAGGATCAGCGCGAACAGGAATTCGTTCCACGCAAGGATGAACCCCAGCACCAGCGCGGCGGCGATGCCGGGGCGCGCCACGGGCAGCACCACCAGCAGGAAGGCCTGCCAGTCGGTGGCACCATCGGTGATGGCGGCCTCTTCGAGATCGCTTGGGATGCCTTCGAAGAAGCCCATCAGGATCCACGTCAGGAACGGCAGGTTCACCACCGCATAGGCAATGACAAGCCCGCTTACCGAATTGGTCAAACCGACCTGCCGGTAGATCATGAACGTGGGCAGCGCCAGCGCCACGGGGGGCAGCATCTGCGTCGCCAGAACCGCAAAGCGCGCGGCGCGCCCGCCGGTGCGGAACCGCGCAAAGGCATAGCCCGTCAGCGCGGCAAAAGGCGTGGCGATCAGCACCGACCCGCAGGCCACGATCAGCGAATTGAGGTAGTTGCGCCCAAAGCCGTTGTCGGCAAACAGCCCCTGATAATTCGCGGTGCTGAAGGCGGGCCACAGCCGTGCATCATAGGACATTTCGGGCGGCACAAGGCTGGTGCGCACCAGCCAGAAGATCGGCAGCGCCACGCAGAGGCAGAAAAATATCAGCGCGACATGGCGCAGGGCCGCTCCGATCCTCATGTGCGCACCGTGTCGGGATCGGGGCGCGCAAAGGCTTGTTCGGTGCTGGCGTCGAACAGGTGAAGGGCGGCGGTATCAAGGTAAAGCGTGATCTGCTCGCCCACGGCGGGCAGCATCCGGCGATCGACGCGCGCGGCGATGTCATGGCCGTTGATGGCGGCAAACAGGATGTTTTCCGCGCCCAAGGCCTCGATGGCGCGCAGCTCTCCGGTGATCGGCACCCGCCCCGGACCGGGCAGGGCGTAAAGATCCTCGGCCCGAATGCCAAGTTTCAGCGCGCGGCCATTGGCTTGCGCATAGGCACTGGCCTGACCGGGGCTGAGCGCGAACTCTGCCAGCCTGCAGGCGACGCGCCCATCGGTCAGGCTGGCGGGCAGGATGTTCATCGGGGGCGACGACAGGAAGCGCGCCACGAAGATGTTGACCGGGTTGTCATAGACATCAAGCGGGCGGCCCACCTGCATCACCTGACCATCGCGCAGGATGCAGATGCGCTCGCCCATGGTCATCGCCTCGACCTGATCATGGGTGACAAACACCGTGGTCTTGCCCAGCTCGCGGTGCAGCCGCACCAGTTCCAGCCGCATCTGCGCGCGCAGCGTGGCATCGAGGTTCGACAGCGGCTCGTCCATCAGGAACACATCCGGATCGCGCACGATGGCCCGCCCAAGCGCGACGCGCTGGCGTTGGCCCCCGGACAGATCCGCCGGGCGGCGGTCAAGGTATTTGTCCAGCCCCAGCTTTGCCGAGGCTTGCGCGACCCGCTTGTCGCGTTCGCCCCGATCAACCCCGCGCATCTTCATGCCAAAGGCGATATTGTCGCGCACCGACATATGCGGATACAAAGCGTAGCTCTGAAACACCACGGCGACGTTGCGATCGCGCGGGCGGGTGTGGGTCATGTCCTTGCCGCCGATCGACAGCACCCCCGAGGTGATGTCTTCGAGCCCGGCGATCATCCGCAGCGTGGTGGATTTGCCGCAGCCCGACGGGCCGAGAAAGCACATGAATTCGCCGTCGCGTATTTCGAGATCCACGTCTTTCACGCCATAAATGCCGCTGCCGTAATCGCGGGACACACCTTGCAGGGTGATGCTGGCCATGACGCTGTTTCCTTGCTGCCGATGCTAAAGGGGGGTGCGATCCGTCCGGATCAGGTCATGTAGACGCCACCGGTGACGTTGATCGCCTGCCCGGTCATGAAACGCGCGGCTTGCGAGCACAGGAAGATCGACACATTGGCCACGTCTTCGGGGGTTTCCAGTCGGCCAAGCGGGGTCTGGTCGATGTAATCCTGCACGACCTGCGGGCCGGTCATGCCGCGCAGGCTTGCCTCCCATGCGACCTCGCGGTCCTGCATGCCGGTCTTGACGAAGCCGGGGCACACCGCGTTGACGCGGATACCCATGGGGGCCAGTTCGCGGGCCAGCGCCTGCGTCCAGCCGACCACGGCGAATTTCGATGCGCTGTAGTGGGCCAGCAACGGCGCGCCGACTTTGGCGGCCAGCGACGCGGTGTTGACGATAACGCCGCTGCCGGTGGCGCTGAAATGGCGCGCCGCGGCCTGATTTGTCAGGAAGACGCCGCGGGCGTTGACGTTCATGTTGAAATCCCAATCGTCGTCGGTCAGATCGACGGCGGCGCGCATCGACGACACGCCGGCATTGGCGATGCAGATGTCGATGCCGCCCAGACGGTCCAGCGCCGTGGCAAATGCCGCCTCGACCGACGCGCGCTCGCGCACATCCACCGCCAGTCCGATGTGCCCGTCGCCGAGCGCCTCGGCGGCTTTCACGGCGGCGGCTTCGTCAAGATCGGCAATGGCCACCGCGACGCCCTGCGCTGCCAGCCCGCGTGCGATGGCGTTGCCGATACCCGTGGCGCCCCCGGTCAGAAACGCACGTTTCTTGTTTAGATCCGGGTGCACCTGTTCGGAAAGCTGGTTTTGCGGCATAAGTTGGGGACTCCTTTTAGGAAAAGGAAACAAAACCGAACGCAAAAGGCAAGTAATTTGTTTACTAATGTTGGTTTGCTCGGTAAAATCGAACATGAAGAAGGGATGGCGCTGACGATGGATACAAAATTGCGAACGCCGGCGCGGACGCGCATGAATGCGATCCTCAAACGCCTGTATGAGGGCGGTTCGGTCGCCGTCGCTGATCTTGCGCGCGACTTTGATGTGTCCGACATGACCGTGCGGCGCGACCTTGCCGAACTGGAACGCGAAGGCCTGCTGGAACGGGTGCATGGCGGTGCGCGGCGGCGCGCGTCCGGCCCGCTCAAGGTGATCGACGATATCGAACCGAATTTCGATCTGAGGGTCTCGCACAACGCTTCGGCCAAACGGCTGATTGCGGCCGAAGCTGCTGATCTTCTGGCGGGATTTCGCTCTGTTGCCATTGATGTCGGCAGCACCTGCCTGTTTGCCGCCGAAGCGCTGGCCCGCCGCCCCGGGCAGCGCCACGTGTTCACCAACAGCCTGCGGGTCGCGACATCTCTGGGGGCCTTGGGAACCGAAGTCTACCTGCCCGAAGGGCGCACCCGCCCCAATGAGCTGTCGATCACCGGACCCAGCGCCATCGAGAGTTTTTCCAAGCTGCATTTCGAAGTCGCGGTGATCGGCGTTTCGGGCCTGTCGGATGAGGGGTTCTATGATTACTCCATCGAAGACAGCGAGCTGAAGAAGATCTACCTGCAACGTTCGGCCCAGCGGGTGTTTTTGTGCGATTCAACAAAATTCCGGCGGCTGTCGACCATTCGCGTCGCGGCCTTGTCCGAAGCATCGGTGTTGATCACTGATGCGCCGCCCCCGTCTGACCTTGCGTCGGCGCTGGCCGGGGCGGGTGTCGAAATCCGGGTGGCCGAAGAACCCTGACCGCCTTGCCCCCCAACAGGAGTAACTGAATGCCCGTCGATGTTTTCCGCGTCGCCACCGTGGGGCTGCGCCCATGACGCTTGTTCTGGGCCTTGATATTGGCACCACCTCGACCATCGGCCTGCTGCTGGAATTGCCCGACCGCATCCTTGCGGTGGCCTCGCGCCCGGTGACCTTGCGCTCGCCTCATCCGGGCTGGGCCGAAGAAGACCCCGCCGACTGGTGGCGCAACGTCTGCGAGATCGTGCCGGAGCTGCTGGCCGAAACCGGGCGCGATGCTGGTGAGATCGCCGCCATCGGCACTTCGGGGATGCTGCCTGCCGTGGTGCTGCTGGATGAAGACGGCGCCGTATTGCGCCCGTCGATCCAGCAAAGCGACGGGCGCTGCGGCGCCGAGGTCACCGAACTGCGCAATGAGATTGACGAGGACGCGTTTCTCGCCCGCGCCGGCAATGGCGTGAACCAGCAGCTTGTCGGGGCCAAGCTGCGCTGGCTGGCCCGGCACGAACCTGACATTCACGCGCGCATCGCCACGGTGTTTGGATCCTACGATTACATCAACTGGCGCCTGACCGGGGTGAAAACCGTCGAACAGAACTGGGCGCTGGAGGCGGGCGTGACCGAGATCGCCACCGCAGCCCTGTCGCCTGAGCTGGCCAAGATGACCGGCGTGCCGTGGGAGGCGCTCCCGCCCCGGATCGAAAGCACTGCGGTGCAGGGCCATGTAAGCGCCGCCGCCGCCGCCGTCACCGGGCTTGCCGTCGGAACCCCGGTGACGGGGGGCGCGGCGGACATGATCGCCTCGGCGCTCGGAGCCGGGGTGACGCAGGCGGGGGATGTGTTGCTGAAATTCGGCGGGGCGGTCGATGTGATGACCGCGACCGATCAGCCGGTTCCCGATGCGCGGCTGTATCTGGATTACCATCTTATTCCGGGGCTGTTCATGCCCAACGGCTGCATGTCGACCGGCGGGTCGGTGCTGAACTGGTTCGTGCGCACCTTTTGCGAGGGGCGCGATTTCGGCGGTTCCCCCCATGCAGGGCTGGACCGCCTTGCCGATGCGGTGCCTGCGGGGGCCGACGATCTGAGCGTGCTGCCGTTTTTTCTGGGCGAAAAGACTCCGATCCACGATCCTGCGGCGCGCGGCGTGATCGAAGGCCTGACCCTGTCGCATAGCTTGGGCCATCTGTGGCGGGCGGTGCTGGAAAGCTATGGCTATGCGCTGCGCCATCACGTCGATGTGCTGCGCGACATGGGGCACGAGCCGCAACGCTTTCTGGTGTCGGATGGCGGCGCGGCCAGTGGGGTCTGGATGCAGATCGTCGCCGATATCATCGGTGCGCCGGTGCAGCGGCTTGGCAGCCATCCGGGATCGTGCCTTGGCGCGGCATGGACCGCTGCCGTGGGCTGCGATCTGGCCGAGTGGCACGGGATTTCTGCCTTTGTGTCCAACGCCGAGCTGATACAGCCACGGGCTGAAAACCGCGCCGTCTATGATGCGGGCTATGCGCGCTATCACGAGCTATATGCGCGGCTGAAAGGCATGCGGGCATGAGGCTGCGCGGTGTGGCATGGGACATCGACGGCACGCTTGTGGACAGCGAGCCGTTGCACCTCCGGGTGCTGATCGACGTTTGCCTGTCGCACGGGCTGGATCTGCGCGACGATCCGGTCGACCGGTTCCTCGGGGTGCATATGCAGGATGTCTGGGCCGCCCTTGCCCCGGATCTGCCCAAGGGGCTGTCGGGCGCGGCATGGATGGAGGCGATCCAGAACAGCTATGTCGCGCGCGCGCAGGAGCTTTGCCAGATTCCCGATGCGGTCGCGGTGATCCGCGCGCTGGCACAGGCCGGGGTGCCGCAGGTTGCGGTGTCGAATTCCGGGCGGCAGGTGGTGGATGCCAATCTGGCGGCGCTTGGCGTGGCCGAGCTGTTGACGACGTCGATCTCGCTGGACGATGTGCGCAACGGCAAGCCCGACCCCGAGCCCTATGTGCGCGGCGCGCGCGCCCTCGGCCTGCCGCCAGCGCAGGTTCTGGCGGTAGAGGACAGCGCCACCGGGGTGCTGTCAGCGCTTGCTGCCGGGCTCGCTGTTGCCGCTCTGGGCCTGCCACAACCCGGTGCGCAGGAGATCTCCGGGCTGCGCGACATTCCCCCGATGCTGGGCGTGGGCTGGGCTTAGGCGGCGGGCGCGGGTCTGCCTGCTATCCCCGGCGCAATGCCAAGTGCGGCATGCAGCGCCCCGCCGATGCGGCAGATCAGATCGTCGCCCAGCGAGGGGCCGATCAGCATGGTGCCCAGCGGAATGCCATCTTTGCGAAACCCTGCGGGGATCGACACGGCGGGCAGATCGAGCAGGTTCACAAAGTTGGTATAGGTGCCCATTCTGGCATTCAGCGCGATATTGTCCGCGAGCAACGCCTCGATCGTATAGGTCGACGGCGAGGTTGGCGTGACCAGCAGATCGACATCCTTGAACAGCGCGCGGATCTGCTGCTTGTAGCCGGCAATGACATATTGCGCCTTGAACACGTCGCGGGCGGTATAGTTGCGCCCCCATGACAGGATTTCGCGGGTGGCGGGGCATAGCGCGTCTTCGTCGCCATCGAACTTATCGCCAAAATTGGCATAGCGCTGCGCGATGAACGGGCCATCATACAGCATCCGGGCCGCTGTCAGATAGGGCGTCATGTCGATCGGCACCGCCGTGCCGCCAAGCGCGCGCAGCCGCGCGACGTTTTCGCGAAAGAGCCGTTCGGAGTCGCCGTCGCCATCGGTGTCCAGCGTCGCCTCATCGGGAATGGCAAAACGGAACGTGTCGGGGGCGGGGTTGGTGGTGATGCGAAACCCATCCGCTTGCGGTTTGGAAAACGGATCGCTCGGCTCATAGGCGAACCACAGGTTTGTCAGCAGCACGCTGTCGGCCATGGTCAGGGTCAGGAAATTCTCGGTGCCCACCATCCCCGCCAATGAGGCCCGCGCCCGCGGGATCAGCCCCGGCGTCGGCTTGTAGCCCACGATATTGTTCAGCGCGGCGGGCACCCGGCCCGATCCGGCGGCATCATTGGCCACCGCAAAGCTGACCAGCCCCGCGCCGACGCTGACACCCCCGCCCGAGGTCGACCCGCCGCTGATGTAGCGGCTGTCAAAGCAACATTGCGGAATGCCGTAATCGCTGCGCACGCCGACCACGCCCATGCCCAGCTGGTCCTGATTCTGCTTGCCGATGGGGATGGCGCCCGCGTCCAGCAGGGTCTGCACCAAGGGGCTGGTGGTGTCGGCCATCCGCGCCCAGGCGCGCACGGCGGCGGTTGTGGGCAGGCCCGCCAGATCGATATTGTCCTTGATGCCGAAGGGGATGCCATACAGTGGCAGATCGACGGCGCAAGGGTCGGCCATCAGCGCACGGGCGCGCGCCTTTGATGTCTCGCGCGCGATCAGGTGAATCCAGACGTGATCCTCGCCGCGCGCGGCAATGCGGTCATAAATCGCGTCGATCAGGGTTTCCGGTGTCAGGCGGCCATCGGCATAACAGGCCTTGAGCGTGGCGATATCCAGCGCGCCGGTGGCGCGGTCCCAAGGGGAATTGGTCATGGGGGGTCCTTTATGTTCGGGTCGCGAGAAAGCGGCGCCACGAGCCAAGCTCGGTGATGTCCTGCGCATCCGCCGTGGCGGCGATGGCTTCGCAGACAAAGCCTTTGACCCGGCGCGCGTCAGACAGCGTCACGGTGCCGATGCCAAGGGGCGCGTCGATCATACTCATCAGCCTGCCCAGCCCGGCGGGCGAGATCGCCCACAATTCGACCGCGATCGGCGCGCCGCTGCCCGGCATGCCCCGGATCAGGCCGGGGCGGATCGGGTCCTTGGCGGTCAGCGCGTAAAACCGATAGCTGTCATCGGTTTGCGCGTCGCTGTCATAGCGCGCGCCGCAGCTCTGCATCTGGGATTCAAGCGCCATGCCGCGCATATGCGCGCCGCAGACGGCCAACAGCAGGGTGTCGGGGAAAGAAGGGGTCATTGCTGGGGCCTTTTGTCAGATGGGGATCACGCGCTTTTCGCGCAGATAAGCCTCGGCGGCCTGCATCACGGTCAGGATATGGCGGCGCATCAGCTGGCTCGCCTGATCCGCATCGCCAGCGCGGATCGCGGCAATGATCAGCCCATGTTCGACCTGCGAATTGCCGATCCGCTCCTTGAGATCGAACTGCGCGGCGCGAAAGGCGGCCACCGCGCGGCGGATCGACAGGGTGGCGTCGCGCAAGCTGTCGTTGCGGGCCCCCTCATAGATGGCCTCGTGCAGGATCGTGTTGTGGGCGCGATATCCCGCCCGGTCGCGGCGTTCGACCAGCACCATGCCGCCATCGTGGATCTTGTCGAGCCGCGCCTTGTCATCCGCCGTCATGCGACGGGCGGCATAGCCTGCGCACAGACCTTCGAGTTCGGCCATGAATTCGAATTTTTCCATCATCTGCGCGGTCGAGACCTCGGCCACATAGGCGCCGCGATGCGGGCGGGTTTCGACCAGACCGATCACCGCCAGCTCGCGCAGCGCCTCGCGCACGGGGGTGCGCGACAGGCCGAAAAGATCGCCGATGGCGGCTTCGTCCAGTTTCTTCCCCGGTGGCAGCTTGCCCGAAACGATCTGCGCGCTCAGCTCGCGCACCAGCGCGGCGGTGCGGGTTTCGCCGGGGGCAAGGCGCAGCGGTGGGGGGGTGTCGCTCATACAGCCTCCGGGGTTGGGATGACGCTGACATGGGCCGCGACGATGCGCCAGTTGCCATCGATGCGCGCCCATGTCTGCGATTGCCGCCCGATGCGATCGCCGCCGCCCCGGTGGAACAGGGTCATCGCCGTGGCGAAATCGCTGCCATAAGAGGTAATGACCGTGCGATCCAGCCTGCGGTCATGCCCGGTTGCGGGACGCGAGGCGCGAAATTCCGCGATCTCGGCGTGGCCATAGAGGTTCTCGGCGATGCCATAGCGAATGGTGCGCGCATCGATCAGGAACAGCTCGTCCAGCACCTCGACGTCATTGCCGATCAGCGCCGCCTCATAGCGGTTGAAGGCGGCGGTGATTTCGGCCAGCGGGCCGGGCAGGTTGATGTCGTCGCGGGTCATGCGGTGGTCTCTTTGATCTGGGCAGTGGGGGCGGCGCAGGTGCCAGAGGCTTCCAGCGCGCGGGCGATACGCAGGGCGATGTCTTCGCGCCAAGGCGGCGCGATGATCTGCACGCCGATGGGCAGCGCCCCGTCGGCGTTCTGCACCGGGACCGACACCACCGGCAGGCCGATAAAGCTGATGGGCTGCACATAGGGGCCGATATGGGCGCGGTAATTCTCGGGCCGCCCGTTCACCATGATCATGTCGTCGTCGATGGGCGGCGCGGCAAAAGGCGTGGTGGGCACAAGGATCGCATCGACGCTTTCGAACACGCGGGCCATATCTTCGGCAAACTGGCGGCGCAGGCGCTGCGCGCGCACATAGGCCACGCCGGGGATCAGCGCGCCCGCGATCAGACGGTCGCGGATCGGGGCGCCAAAATCCTCGGGGCGGGTTTGCAGCGATTCCACATGGGTCGCCGCGCCTTCGACTGCAGTGATGATCATCGCGGCGGCGCGGGCCTCGGCCACGCCCGGCAGGGTGATCTCGGCGGTGATGCTAAGCGCGGCGCAGCAACGATCCAGCGCGTCCTTGGCGGGGCCGGGGGCGGGGGCGAAATGCCCGGCGCCGCGGGCAAGGCGCAGCCCGCCGATGCCGGTTTCAAGCGTGCTCAGCGCCGGGCAGGGCGGGTGGTCTTGGCTTGCCGGATCGCCTGCATCGACGCCCTGCATCGCCTCCAGCGCGATGGCGAGATCCTGCACAGAGCGCGCTATCGGGCCGATGTGATCGAAGCTGTCGACAAAGGGAAAGGTGCCGGTGCGCGGCACCCGCCCATAGGTCGCCTTGAGCCCGAACAGCCCGCACCAGCTGGATGGCACCCGGATCGACCCGTTGGTATCGGACCCCACGGCCAGCGGCACCATGCCAGCGGCGACCGCCGCGCCCGACCCGCCCGATGAGCCGCCGGGGCGCCGCGACGGGTCGCGCGGATTGCGGGTGGACCCGACATGCGCGTTTTCTCCGGTGAAATCATAAGCATATTCGCCCATGTTCAGCGCGCCGATGAGGATGCCGCCCGCCGCTTCCAGCCGGGCGACAACCGGGGCATCAGCACTTGCGGGGGCATTGTCGAGGTTGATCTTCGATCCTGCGCGCGTGATCACGCCAGCCACATCCACCAGATCCTTGACCGCAAAGGGCACGCCGGTGAGCAGGCCGGGATCCTGCCCCGCGGCAAGCTGCGCGTCGATGGCATCGGCGCGGGCAAGGGCGCGGGCTTCGGTCACGGTGGTGAATGCGATCAGGCCGGGGTCGGTGTCGCGCAGGCGGGCGAGTGCCGCCTGCACCGATTGGCGCGCGGTCATGGTGCCACTGCGGACCTGTGCGGCGATCTCATGGGCGGAAAGGTCGATCCAGGCGGTCGTCATGCGGTGTCCTTTCCGCTCTGGTTCCAGACCGGTACACGCCACACCGGGGCGTTTTCGCAAGCCGGGCGCAGCGGCGCGTTCATCACCACGCTGACCGCCGCCGCGTTCTGATCCAGAATCGCGGCGATGGCAGGCAGACGGTCTGCGGCGGGGTGAAAGCCAAGCGCAGCCAGTGCGCGGCGGGCGTCGTCAATGGTATGGGCCACGGGTTACGCTCCTTCCAGCATGTCGATCAACGGCGGGCGCAGGGCCGACCACGGGCGCGCGGTCTCGAAGGCGGCGGCGGCGCGAAGCACCAGCGGGTCGTCCAGATGCCGCCCGACGATCTGCAAGCCCACCGGCAGGCCATCGCTGGTCAGCCCCGCCGGAACCGAGGCCGCCGGCTGGCCGGTCATGTTGAACGGAAAGCAGAAGCCCAGCCAGGCTGATGGGTCGACGATGCGCCCTTCGGTCTTTTCCGGCCCCTGCATGTGCAGCGCAAAGGGCGGCACCGTCAGCGTCGGCGAGATCAGCAGATCGTACTGCCCAAAGAACCGCGCCGCGATGTTGCACAGCTTTTTGCGGGCCATGTTTGCATTGGTCAGCGCCTCGTCATCATGCCGGGTCTGCAACATCTGCACCAGATGCGGCGACATGTTGGCACCGTGTTCGGGCAACCACGCGCGCATCCCGGCAAGGTCGCTGTCGGCCAGCACGAGGCCCCAGAAATCATTGCCCGGATCGCTCCAGCCGGGATCGGTCGAGACCACCTCGCAGCCCAGATCACGCTCGAACACGGCTGCGGCCTCGCGCACCACGCGGCGCACCTCGGGGTCCACCGCGAGATAGCCGAAATCTTCGCTGAAGGCGATGCGCAGCTTTGGCAGATCGCCCGCCTTGGCTGCCTCCAGCCAGTTCACATCCGCCGGGATGCTGTGGCGGTCGCGCATGTCGGGGCCGGTGATCACCGACAGCATCAGGGCCGCGTCGGATACCGTGCGCGCCATCGGGCCGATATGTTCAAGGCTCTCCCAACTGGATACGCCGGGGAAGCGTTCATCGCGGCAGCCGGGCCACAAAGGCACGCGGCCCATCGACGCCTTGACCCCGACCAGCCCGCAATGGGCCGAGGGGATGCGCACCGATCCGCCGCCATCCGAGCCGATGGCAAACGGCGTGACCCCCGCCGCGACCGATGCCCCCGACCCGGCCGAAGACCCGCCCGGCGTCAATTCGGTGTTCCACGGGTTGCGCGTGGTCTCGAACACCGGGTTGTGGCCGACGCCGCTGTAGCCCAATTCCGGCACGTTGGTCTTGCCGATGATCACCGCGCCTGCGGCCTTCAGCCGTTCGACCACGATATCGTCGTCTTCGGGCAGGAAGTCGCGGTAGATGGTCGAGCCCATGGCGGTGACAAGATCCTTGGTCGCGACCAGATCCTTGATCCCCACCGGAACCCCCGCCAGCGGACCCAGCGGTTCACCCGCCGCGCGCGCCGCATCGATGCTGGCTGCGGTCTTGCGCGCGAGCTCTGGCGCGGGGTTGCAGAAGGCGTGCAGATGCGGCTCGGTCAGCTCCATCCGGGCAATGGCGGCCTCGCTCACCTCGGCAGCGGAATACGTGCCGCTCGCGACCGCCTCGGCGATCTCGGCGGCGGACAGGGTGGCGTAATCTTGATGGGTCAGGCTCATGCGAGCACCTCTTGTCTTGTATCCAATCGGAAATGGCAGGCGGCGGAATGGGCGCCGATATTGGTCAGGGGCGGGGCCTTCTGGGCGCAGATCTCCTGACCCATCGAGCAACGCCCGTAAAAGCGGCAGACGTTGGGGTCGGGGTCGATGGGGCTGCGCGGCTCACCGTCCAGCCGGATGCGGGCGGTGTCGCGCGCCCCCGGAATGGCCGAGAGCAGCGCGCGGGTATAGGGGTGCGCGGGGCGCGCGAATATCTGATCCACCGGGGCGCATTCGATGATCTTGCCCAGATACATCACCGCCACCCGGTCGCAGACCAGCTTGACCACGTTCAGATCATGGCTGACGAACAGATAGCTCATGCCAAGCGTTTCGCGCAATTCGCCCAGCAATTGCAGGATCACCACCTGCACCGACACATCCAGCGCCGAGGTCGGCTCGTCGAGGATCAGCACATCGGGGCGCAAGATGATGGCGCGGGCGATGCCGACACGGGCCTTTTGCCCGCCCGATAGCTGATGGGGATAGCGCATCAGCAGTTCGGGCGGCAGGCGGGTGATGCGCGCGGCCTCGTGCACGGCGTCGCTGACCTCGGTGCGGGTTTTGCGCCCGCCCAGTCGGCGCAGCGGGTCGGCGATACTGTCAAAGATGCGAAACTGCGGGTTGAGGCTATCGGTCGGGTCCTGGAACACCACCTGAATGCGCTTGCGCTGCGGGTGGGTGCCAAAGCGCCGCGCGGGGATGTCGCCGATGCTTTGCCCATCGATGCGGATTACCCCGGCGCTCGGGTCGATCAGCCGGGCGAGCACCCGTACCAGCGTTGATTTCCCGCAGCCGGATTCCCCCACCAGCCCAAGGCTTTCGCCCCGGTTCAGCGTCAGGCTGACGCCATCCACCGCGTGCAGCTGGCCCGACCCGGTGGGGTAGATCTTTTGCAGCGCGTCGAGTTCAAGAAGCGGATCGCTCATGCGGAAACCTTCCATGGCATGTGGCAGGACACCTCGTGGCTGGGGTGAAGTGGCACGCGCGGCAGCGCGGCGGCGCAGGCCGGGGCGCTGTGCGCGCAGCGATGCACAAAGCGACAGGGCGGCAGATCGCGGCGCAGGTCGGGCAGCGATCCGGGGATCGCCGCAAGGTCCGACAGGTTCGATGCGCCATGCGGCGTCGCCTTCATCAACAGCCCGGTATAGGGGTGCGCCGCCCGTTCAAAGATGTCGGCGGTGGTGCCCTGTTCCACCACATGGCCTGCGTGCATCACCGCGAAACGGTCGCAATATTCCGCCGCCAGCGTCAGATCATGGGTGATCAGGATGGTCGACATGCGCCGCTGCGAGGATTTCTCGCGGATCAGATCCATGATGACGGCCTGCGTGGTCACATCCAGGCCAGTGGTCGGCTCATCCGCGATCAGCAGTTCCGGCTCGCTGGCAAAGGCCAGCGCGATCATCACCCGCTGGCACATGCCGCCCGACAGCTCGAACGGATAGGCGTGATAGCGGCGTTCGGGATCGGGGATGCGCACCTCGGCCAAGGCGGCGATGGCGGCCTGTTTGGCAGCGCGCCGCGGCATGGCGCGGTGAACGCGCAGCACATCGGCGATCTGTTGCCCGATCGGGCGGATCGGGTTCAGCGCCGAGCGGGCGTTCTGAAAGATCATCGTCATGCGCTTGCCGCGCAGGGCGGCGACCTCGGCGTCGGTGGCGGTCAACAAATCGACCCCGCCCGAGATCATCCGATCCGCCCGCACCCGCGCCGAGCCGCCCAGCAGCCGCATCACCGCATAGGCCGACACCGATTTGCCCGAGCCGCTCTCTCCGACGAGGCCCATGGTCTCGCCGCGCGCCAGTTGGAACGAGACGTTTTCCAGCGCATGCACCGTGCCGTCACGGGTGGCGAAATCGACGCTGAGGTTCTGGATATCAAGCAACGGGGTCATGTGCGCCCTTTCGGATCGATGATGTCGCGCAGCCCGTCGCCCAGCAGGTTGAAACAGAACACCGCCAGCACCAGCGCCATGCCGGGAAAGAAAAAGATCCACCACTCGCCCGAGAAGATGTAATTCGCACCTTCGGACACCATGATCCCCCATTCCGGGGTGGGCGGGCGCACCCCCAGCCCGATGAACGACAGCCCCGCCGCGTTCAGGATCGCCCAGCCAAGGTTCAGCGACACCTGCACCATCATCGGCGGCAGGATGTTGGGCACCAGATGCACCGCCAGAATGCGCACCGAGCCATTGCCGCTGAGTCGCGCGGCCTCGACAAAACCGGCATCGCGGCGGGAATTCACCTCGGCGCGGGCAAAGCGGATGTAAAACGGCAGGTTGATGATGGCGGTGGCGTAGACGATGTTCCACACCGTGTTGCCAAGCGCCGCCACCACCCCCATCGCCAGAACGAACAGCGGAAAGGCCATGATCGTATCGACCATGCGGCCCACGATCCGGTCGGTCCAGCCGCCATAATAGCCCGCCGCCGCCCCCAGCCCGAGCCCAAGCAGGAACGAGATCGACACCGCCGCGATGGCAATGCCGAAATCGACGCGGGCGGCGACGATGGTGCGGCTCAGCACGTCGCGGCCCAGCTGGTCGGTGCCAAAGGGATGCGCCCAGCTGGGCGGTTGCAGCGTCGCCCCGGTGCTGGCGAGCGGATCGTAGGGCGCGATGGTTTCCCCCAGCACGGCGGCGATGACGAACAGCAAGAACAGCGCCATGGCAAAGGCGGTCAGCGGGTTGCTTTTCATCGCATGGGCAAAGCCGGACCAGAGGGTGGCCAGCCGCGAGGGCTCTGGAGGGGCAATCTGGTCAGTCATCGTAGCGCACCCTTGGATCAACGATCATGTTGAGGATATCCACGCCCAGATTGAGCAGGATGTAGAGAATGGCCATCATCACGACAAAGCCCTGAATGGCGGCATAGTCCGATGTCAGCACCGCCTCGACCGCGTAAGAGCCGATGCCGGGCCAGCCAAACACCTGTTCGATCAGCACATTCGCCCCGAGTAGGAAGGAAAAGATCATGCCAAGGATATTGACCACCGGCAGCAGCGCGTTGCGAAACCCGTAGGTCCACAGGATGGTGCGGCGGGGCAGGCCTTCGGCCTTGGCGGTGGTGATGAAATCGCTGCCCAGCACCCCGATCATCGAGGCGCGCGTCATCCGCGCCAGCGGGGCCAGCGCGAACAGCCCCAGCGAGATAGCGGGAAGGATAAGCTGCCCCAAAGCGGCGCGCGCGGTGGCGAAATCCCCCGCGATCAGCGCGTCGATGGTGAAAAAGCCGGTAATCGTGGGGGGCAGCGGGAAGTAGATCGCCAACCGCCCGATGGGCGACGGGGCCCAGCCAAGTTTATAGTAAAACACGAAAATTAGCACCAGCGCGGTAAAGAACGACGGGAAGGCCGCCGCCGCCGTCACCGTGCCCCGACACAGATGGTCGATCCACGACCCCGGATTGACCGCCGCCCACAGGCCCAGCGGCACCGCGACGACAATCGCAAACACCAGCGCGTAAAGCGTCAGCTCGAACGACGCGGGCAGGCGGCGGATCAGGTCGGTCAGCACCGGCTGGCCCGAATTGAACGAGCGGCCCAGATCGCCCTGCATCAGATCGCCCACATAGGCGACGAATTGCACCGGCAGCGGCTGGTCCAGCCCCAGTCGCGCCTTGGTTTCCGCGATCGATTCTGCCGTGGCCGAGGGGCCTGCGAAATAGGCCGCCGGGTCGCCGGGCAGCGAATGGCTGATCACGAAGGTGACGATGATCACCCCGATCAGGCTGGGCAGCGCGCTAAGGAACCGCTTGGCGATCAGCTTGATCATGCCAGCGCCTCGAACAACCGGGCCGAGGGCGCGACGGTGCCGAACAGCCCGTCGCCCATGGTGGTGAACGTCAGGATCGCCGCGTGGTTATGCGGGGCCGAGGCGGCGCAGCAATCGTCGAGCAACATGCATTCAAAGCCCCGGTCATTGGCGTCGCGCATGGTGGTGTGCACGCAGCAATCGGTGGTGACGCCGGTAAAGATCAGGTTGCGGATGCCGCGCGCGTGCAGGATCTGTTCCAGATCGGTGGCGTAAAACGCACCCTTGCCGGGCTTGTCGATGATCGGCTCGCCGGGCAAAGGCGTCAGCTCGGGCACGATTTCCCAGCCCGGCTCGCCCCGCGTCAGCATCCGCCCGCAGGGGCCGGTGGTGCCAATTTCCGCGCCCTCCCGCGCCGAGCGCCAGCGCTTGTTTTCATTCAGATCGGCCAGATCGGGGCGGTGGCCTTCGCGGGTGTGGATGACCGGAAAGCCCAGTTCGCGCATCCGCTCCAGCACCGCGCGGATCGGCGCGATCATGGCGCGCATCGGGGCCACGTCAGCGCCGTGCTGGCCAACCCAGCCATCGGGGTCGCAGAAATCGCGCTGCATGTCGATGATGATCAACGCGGTGTCCGCGGGCGCAAACCGCCCGTCAAAGGGCCACGGGTAGGGGGCTGAATTCACTTGCGGAAAATCGGTCATGCGGCGGCTCCGGTCAGGGCGGCGATGACCGCGCCCGATGTCGATATCGAGCCGTACAGCCCGTTGGACAGGCGCAGCATTTCGACCTGTGCGTCATGGTTGGCGTGGGTGGCGGCGCCGCAGCAATCCTCGAGCAGCAGGCATTCAAAGCCCCGGTCATTGGCGTCGCGCAGGGTGGATTGCACGCAGCAATCGGTGGTGACCCCGGCGATCATCAGGTTGCGGATGCCGCGGTTGCGCAGCACCGTGTCCAGATCGGTGCCCATGAAGGCGCCCTTGCCGGGCTTGTCGATGATGATCTCTCCGGGGGCGGGGGCCAGTTCGGGGATGATGTCCCAGTTCGGCTCGCCCCGGATCAGGTAGCGCCCCAATGGTCCCTGCCCGCCAATGCCATTGCCGTTCAGCTGTTGCGAGCGCCACAGCTTGTTGGCGGGCAAGTCGCTCAGATCGGGGCGGTGGCCTTCGCGGGTGTGGATGATCGTCACCCCGGCGGGGCGCAGCACGTCCAGCAGGGTTTGCAACGGCGCAATGGCGCGCCGGGTGTTGCGCAGATCGACCCCGCGCGAATGCACCCAGCCACCGACGCCGCAGAAATCGATCTGCATGTCGATGATGATCAGGGCGGTGTTTTCGGGGCGCAAGTCACCGTCGAAGGGCCAGGGATAAAGGCCCGAAACATGCGAGGTCATGGGGCTGCTCCTAACGGGAAAGGGCATGAAGGGGGCGACGCGGGCCGCCCCCAAGGGCAGGGTCAGTCCGCGCGCGAGATGGTGCGGAAATCAAGGAAGGTGTGGAACCAGTAGACATAGCCTTCGATGTCGTTCTGCATCGCGACATCCATGTAATCCTGCGCGATCGGGATCTTGGGCAGCTCGGTCATGACGGTGCCGATGATGCTTTTAATTTCGGCCTCATAGGCATCCGGGTCGGTTTCAAACCGGGCCTTCTGGATTTGTGCATCCAGCGCCTCATCCACATGCGAGGCGACGTTGAACACCGAATTGTTGGCGCCGTAATAGGTCCAGTAGAAATGGTATTCCGGCCAGTCGAGCCATGCGTGGAAGCTGGTCACCGCCATCGGCATGGATTTTTCCAGCATCTTGGAGAACCAGTTCGAGCCGGGCACCTTTTCGATCGACACATCGACGCCGATTTCCTTGAGGTTCTGCTGGATCATCAGGGCAATCGGTTCGCGCACCGTGGCGCGCGACAGATCCAGATAGATCGTGCTTTCAAACCCGTCGGCATAGCCCGCTTCGGCCAGCAGCGCCTTGGCCTTGTCCAGATCGGTGGAATAGGGGCTGGGCACGGGCCAGGCGGCGTCATACTCGGTGCTGTCGGCCCCATACATCGGCGTGGCGCGGCCATAAAAGGCGTTTTCCATGATCGCATCATAGGGAATGGCATAGGCCATCGCCTCGCGCACCAAGGGGTTGTCGAACGGCGGCATGGTGACGTTAATCTCAAGGTTCACGATGGCCGATTGCTTGGGCACGCCGATGACCTTGACCTTGTCGCCTGCGCCCAGCTCGGCGAAATCCTTGGGGGGCAGGCCGACGGATACATCCGCATCGCCGCTTTCCAGCAGGGCGCGACGGGTGCCGGCAGAGGCGATCTGGCGATAGACCACGGTTTTCATCGCGGGCAGATCGCCGTTCTTCCAGTCGTCAAAGCGCTGAAAGACAATCTCATTGCCCGGCGTCCAGCGCGCGACAGTGTAGGCCCCGCCGCCCGCGGTGTTGTTTGCCAGCCATTCGGTCGCCCAAGGGTCATCTTCGGTGGCATGTTCCAGCGCAAGGTCGGAGTTGAGCACGATGGGGATCGGCGTGGTCAGATCCGGCAGCGCCAGCTTGTTGCCATCGGGGACATGAATCTTGAACGTGTGGGTGTCGACGGCTTCGAACTGATCGGCCTCGGTCATCGACCCGGCGCCCATCTGGATCAGCGGAAAGCCCCCGGCGGCGACGGCGCGGGCAAAGGACCATTCGACATCCTTGGCCTCGACCGGCGAGCCATCGTGAAAGGTGGCGTCCTCGCGCAGATGGAAGGTCAGTTCCTTGCCATCCTCGCTGACCTCCCAGCTGGTGGCAAGTTCGGGAAGAACCACGGTCTTGTCATAGACTTGCGTGCCGTCTTCGAGCGTCTTCACGCCGTGTTTCACCAGCCGGTCATAGACCTGCAAGGCCACCATGCGGGTGTAGTCGTTTGACGTGGGGGTCTGGGTGTCAAGGGAGTTTGGCCCCTGTTCGCCCACGGCAATGATCACATCGTTGCGCGACTGCGCCATGGCGGGCAAGGCCGCCGAGGAGGCGATCATCGCGCTGATGCTCAGCGCCTTGATCGAGGCAGAAATGGTCATTTCAAGCTCCTGTTGGATCGGTCCGAGACTCTTTTTCTTGGGGCAGGGGGTGACCCCCTGCTGGTCTCGCAGTTCACCAAAGGCGGGGCGGGGGCCGGTGCGAAGCTTTGCTAGGCCAACGCCCGAGGCCGCCGCAATTTTTGCGTAAAGTATATTCGTGTATGCAATGTTTGATTAATTATGAATCGTTATGTGCACATTTGGCAGATCTGATCAGGGGTGTGTGTTCGATATGATCGTAATGTTTGATTCTATTTTGAGCGCGAACTGGGGCGCCGCGCCCAGAACCTGTGACGGTCGGGGCGGATGCCCTGCGCAGGGTCAGCCGGTTGTGGAGATCGGGACGGGGTGAGCCCTGTAATTTTCAACAGGATTTGGGCAGATATGCTGCTGCCTGATGCGGGAAAGGCTGGGTCGCAAACGCCGCCCGTCGCATCGCAAGCGCAAGGGGCGCATCGCCACGCACGCAAGGACCAGAGATCTTCACGCGGTCGAGGTCAGCGCCAGCGCTCAGATGCCCTCTCGCGGCGCTGTGGCACCGACCACCGTCGGGTCGTGCCACATGTGGTTCCTTGAAAAGCGCCAGCCCGGTTCGCTGGCGCTCCTCTTTGCGCGCGTACAGCAGGCCAAGTCTTGCCCGCGCCGCTGCCGGTCAATTCGGTGCCGAAGCGACCCGGACACAACCGGACCACTTCGCCGATGTGGCATTACGACCAGGGCGTAACGAGGTATTTCTCACCGGTCTTCATCGCGCGATAATCGGTCACGGCCTCTTTGGTCAGCATCTCTTCAAGATTGACGCGCGACTTGTAATGGCTGGCAAAGGTGGTGGTGAGGTTGTCGCGCACGCGTTTGCGCATACGGCTGACGGTGTCCTGCCCGGCCGATTGCAGGAAGGGGAACAGCAGCCAGCCCGACAGGGTCCAGCCAAAGCCGTAGCTCGGCGACAGGGTCGTGGGGCCCGTGTCCAGACGCCCGTAGATGAACATGCGCTTGGGCTGGGTCGAGCCATAGCGCGAATATTCTGTCATCCGGCTGACCGCGACCTGCTCCATGGCCTTGAAGGCCGTGTCCACCGTCTGGCCGCCGCCAACCGGATCAAAGCCATAAAACGCGCCGGTGTCATCAATGGCGGCGCACAGCTGGCGCATGAAGTCGCTGTCCGAGGAATTGACGACATGGGTGGCGCCCAGCTCTTTGAGAAGGTCGACCTGACTGTCCTTGCGGACGATATTGACCAGACCGATGCCATCTTCCTTGCAGATGCGGGTCAGCATCTGGCCGAGGTTGGAGGCCCCGACCGTGTGCAGGATCGCGTCCTGCCCATCCATCTTGGCATTCTCGACGAACCCCAGCGCGGTCATCGGGTTGACGAAAGCGCTTGCGCCTTCCTCGGCAGAATGATCGCCCAGCGGCAGGCACATGGCCGCATCGGCGAGGCAATACTGGCTGTAGGCATTGCCCGGCACACAGGAAACGCGCTGTCCGAGCAAGGCTTTGGCCGTGTCGCTGTCGCCAGCCGCAACCACCGTTCCGGCGCCCTCGTTCCCGGCTGGCAGCTTGAGCCCGTGTCGTGCTTTTGAGCCCGCGTTGGCTGGCTCGGGCACTTTTGCGACGAATTTGCCGGGCGAATAGCTGGCATTTTCCATATCGGCCGCCCCGACCAGAATGGCGAGGTCCGACGGGTTGATCGGCGCCGCTTCCATTTTCACCAGCACCTGATTGCCGGTCGGATCTGGCAGGGACACGGTTTCGATCGCGACGGTCAACGTTCCGTCCGCGTCCAATGTCGTGAACAATTGCTTGCCGGTGGTCGCCATTTTGCAGTCTCCAAAAGTCGGTGTCGCGAGGAGGGTTGGTGATCGGCGCGCCGGGCTGAGCCGGGGCGCGCTGTTGGCCCTCCTCTGTATGGTGCATGCAGATAGCACTGCCACTGCCCGAAGCGAGCGGAAAACGCCGTCAATCCTGCCCGCCGGACGCGAAGGCACTCATTTGTCGACAAACAACCCTTCGGCGCACCGGCACTCGCCCCCGCATCATCGAAGGCCGGCTGGCCGCGCAAAGCGCCTGATGATGCGCAGCAAGCGTTCGCCCGCCTTGCACCTCAACATCGGCCTATTGCGGCGCCGGGATCGTCATGCCCACCTGTTGCGCTACCTTCAGGACAGCGGCCAGATCGGGCTTGGACGGCTCTGGCAGGGTGGTCTGAGTGTCCGGAAGCGCCGTGCCGATACCGGTAAAGAATGCCTTGTGCATCTGCCCCGGCGCATTGAGGATCAAAAGCCGCGCCGGGCCATCGCCGATAGCCTGAAACGCGTGCATGGCCCCGTCGGGAATGGCAACAAAGTCGCCCGGCCCCGCAAGCCGATCCTCACCGCAGATGTTGAAGGCGACCTGACCTTCCAGAATGAAAAACCCCTCGGTCTCACCTGCGTGATGGTTCGGTGGCGCTCCGGCGCCGACAGGGACAAGACATTCGACAAGGCAGTATTTGCCGTCGACCTCCTCGGGAAAGGCGTGAAACTTCAACAGGATGTTCAGAACGTCATAGGTGCGTGGAAGCGGTGTCATGCCGATACTCCGTATTTGACCCTGTTCAACGAAAATGATACATGAGTCTCAAAATAAGACAAGAGTCCTATATAACGCAGGGCATGGAAGGCCGTATGACCAATTCCCCGGACCGATCCTCACAGCGCGCACGCACGCGTCAGGCCATTCTGGATGGTGCGCGGGAGCTGCTGCTGGAAGGCAAGCCCGTTACGGTCGCCGCCGCCGCCGCAAAAAATGGCGTGTCCAAGGCGACCAGCTATCGCTATTTTTCCACCCCCGACGTGCTGGTGGCAGAGGCGGTGCTCGACATTGCGGTGAAGCCCTACGAGGCCGTCGTCGGCGATCAGCCTGACCTGCGCGGCAAGCTCAAGGCGATCTGCCTGTACTTTCTGGATCTTGCGCTCGAGAATGAAACCGGTTTCCGGCAATTCCTCGCTGCGGCGCTGCGTGATTGGCAGGCGCAGAGCCACGCGACCGCCCGGGGCGCGCGCCGCATCAGCATGTTTCGCCGCGCCTTGTCGGAGCATGACACCGGGCTGCCCGATGATCAGACAGAGATGCTTGTCCGCGGCCTGTCCGCCGCCACCGGAATGGAGGCGATGATTGCCCTCGTCGACGTTGCTGGCTCAACGCCCGATCAGGCGCGGGAGGCCGTTGGCTTCATGGTCGATGCGATGCTCGACCGGCTGCTTTGAGGCCCCGTCGCTGTTGTATGGCGGGACGGCGCGGAGGGCGCCGGTTTGAGGCGTGGCCAGCTGGCGGCCTGCATCGACGGCTCAGGGATCGCGGACGATTAGCCGTTGGTGTCCACTGCCGCAGGCTGATCGACGCCCCGATCCCCGCAAAGCTCGCGCCGGTTGTGATGAAACCGTCCCATGGGCGATGTCACCTGCCGGATCTAGTGCTCGTGCGGATCGTCGAGCGCGCCGTGCACGGCGAACAGATCCAGCTCGGCGGCCTGCGGTTCGATCACCCGGAACGCCTCGCGCACGCCCGATGGCGTCAGCTCGCGCGCCACGGTCAGCAGGGTATTGGGCGCGTGCCCGGCGCAAAGCTCGGCCATCTGCGCCAGTTCCTCGGCGGCGACCGGGCGGGCAGCCTCGACCGAGGGCGCGCCGTAATAGGTGACGAAATGCTGCGCCAGCAGATCGGTCAGTGTGTCAAGCTCGGCAGGCTCGACCTGCGTCACCGCGACAAAGGTCACCCGGCCAAAGGTTTCCAGCCCGAGCCAGCCATTGGAAAAGGCCTGCCGCGCTTTGCCGGTCAGATCGGCCTCGGTCCAGTCGGAAAACTCGAACCCGCCGGACAGGCACCATTCGCCGGTGCGCGCCGGGCTGGCAAACACCCGCATGTCGCTTTCGTCAAAATGGATGGCGCGGGCGAGGTGCAGGCTCATGGGGCGGTCTCCAGCAGGGTGGTGAGGGGGATCAGGCGGGTGTCGCCGTCGGCATCGCGCAGCAGCATCCCGAAATCTTCATCGACGCCGACAAAAGTGCCGCTGGCCGCGCCTTGGGTGATGTCTTCGCCGAGCGAGTGCGCAAGGCCGCGCCAGTCGGCATGCAGCGCGCGCGGGCCGTCCTGTTCCCAGCTGTTGAGATGGTGCAGCGTGTGGCGCGCCCAGGCCTCGACCAGCTGCGGCGGCATCACGTCGGGGCAGCCTTCGCCGTACAGCGTCGTCTGGTCGGGCGTGTCGCCGGGGCGGTCGGTTTCGGGCCAGAGCGGCAGGGCGACGCCGATGACCAGCCAGTCGGGCACCACCTCGGGGTCTGTCCCCGAGGCCATGGCGCGAAACCCGCCGCAGCGCGCCCCGTTCAGATACAGCGTGCCGTCCCAGCCCAGATGCACCGCCACCTCGGGTGGGGCCAGCGCGCCAAGCGCGTTCTGAAAGCCGACCCCGCAGAGCGGCAGCATCGCCATGGCGCGGCGCAAGGGCACCTCGGGGGCAAAGACCAGCGCCGCCTCCATCCGGTTGGGGGCAAAGGCATGGGCGATCATGCCCGCATCGCAGCCCATGGTCGCCTTCATGCAGGCATGGGCAAAGGCATCCGCGCTCACCTCTTCGCCATACATCAGCGGCGGAAAGCTCAGCGTGCTCATGCGACCCCCCGCGCCACCAGATCGCGCGCGATGGTGTGAAACGCCTGCGCCTGCGGGCTGTCGGGCTGGCTGATGGCGATGGGTGCGCCGCCGTCAGAGGCCAGCCGGATCTGCAGATCCAGCGGCACCTCGGCCAGCAGCGGCACGCCCAGCTTGGCCGCTTCGGCAGCGACGCCGCCATGGCCAAAGACATGTTCCTCGTGGCCGCAGGCGGAACAGACATGGGTGCTCATGTTCTCGATCATGCCGACGATGGGCACGTGCAATTGCTGGAACATGTCGATGCCCTTGCGCGCGTCGATCAGCGCCACGTCCTGCGGGGTCGACACGATCACCGCGCCGTCGACCTGCGCCTTTTGCGCCAGCGTCATCTGCACATCGCCAGTTCCGGGCGGCAGATCGACGATCAGCACGTCAAGCGCCCCCCATTGCACCTGCGAGAGCATCTGTTGCAGCGCGCCCATCAGCATCGGGCCGCGCCAGACCACCGCCTGATCGTCATTGGTCATCAGGCCGATCGACATCATCGTCACGCCGTGGTTGCGCATCGGCAGGATGGTCTTGCCATCGGGGCTGGCGGGCCGCCCCGACACGCCCAGCATCCGAGGCTGGCTTGGCCCGTAGACATCCGCATCGAGCAGCCCGACGCGCCGTCCCATCATCGCCAGCGCCACCGCAAGATTGGCCGAGACGGTGGATTTGCCGACGCCGCCCTTGCCGCTGGCAATGGCGAGGATGCGGCCGATCCCGGGCACCTTCTGCGGGCCCTTGGGGGCGGCGGCGCGCTGGGGCTTGAGATCGGGCGGCGGCGCCTTTTCGGTATGGCCGGTCATCACGATCGACACAGAGGCAACGCCGGGCAGGGCGCGCAGCACCTCTTCGGCGCGGGTTTTGACGGTGTCATAGGCGGCGGCGTGCCGGGGCGCGATTTCAAGCACGAAGCGCACCGCGCCGCCCGAAACATTCAGCGCCCGCATCGCGCCGCTGGCAACGATGTCGCCGCCTGCCACCGGGTCGTCGATGGTTTTCAGCGCGGCAAGGATGGCGTCGCGGGTGGGGGCGTCGGTCATGGGGTCTCCTGAGGTCAGTGGTCGCGGCGCTTGGACAGGTAGTCGTCGGTGGTGCGCGGGCGCGGGCGTTCGCGCCCGGCGAGCGGGTTGCCGGCGCTGTGATACTGCGCATTGACGCGGCAGTCATCGCACATCTGGATCATCCGCAGCTTGTCTCCGTCGAACATGGCGTGGTCGCGCAGCTTGTCGGTGATGCGATCGATGGTGGATTTCACCCCAAAGAGCGTGCCGCATTCGACGCAGGCAAACGGCTCTTCCTCGTTCAGCACCTCTTGCGACAGGGCGCTGGGGTCGAGATTCATGCGGGGGTCGAGGGTGATGGCATCCTCGGGGCAGATGGTGGCGCACAGGCCGCATTGCAGGCAGGCGTCTTCCTGGAAGCGCAGCTGCGGCAGATCGGGATTGTCGAGCAGCGCGCCCGACGGGCACAGCGAGACGCAAGACAGGCACAGGGTGCAGGCGTCGGTATCCACCAGCACCGCGCCATAGGGCGCGCCCGTGGGCAGGGGCAGGGTGCCGCCTTCGGGGTTCAGGGCGCGGGCGGCTTGCCGCGCAACCTGACGGCGGCTGCCGATCGGGCGCACCGGGGCATGGCTCGGAGCCGGGGGCTCAGCGGCGTAAAGCGCCTCGCTCAGCGCGTCGGGGTCCGGGGTGTCGAGGATGTCGATGCCGCCGGTCATGGCGCTGGCCAGCGCGGTCTGCGCCGCGAGCGCGTCGCGGTCGGCCCCCGGCCCCGGCAGCAGCGTCACCGCGGCGAACCCGGCGGCCCGCGCCGCCAGCGCCTCGGCATGGCCAAAGGCGCCGATCACCGGCAGCTCCATCGGGATCACATCGGCGGGCAGGCCGCGCCCGTGGCGCGCTGCCAGCCGGATCATCTCGGCGCCGTAGGCATCATGCACCAGCAGGCGCGGGGCCACGCCGCCCGCCTCAAGATAGGCGCTGGCCAGCGTCTGCACCCGGCGCAGCGTCAGATCGACGGGCGGCGCATCGTAGCTGACCGCGCCCGCCGGGCAGGCCGAGGAGCACGCGCCGCAGCCGGCGCAGATCAGCGGGTCGATGGTGACGTGATCGCCGTCCGGGGTGATCGCGCCGGTGGGGCACAGATCAAGACAACGGGTGCAGCCGGTCTGCCCGGCGCGCGAATGGGCGCAAAGCAGCGGATCGGCACGGATATACAGCGGCTTTTCGAAGGTGCCGACAAGATGCGAGGCCGCCAGCACCGCCGCGCTCACCGCTGCCGGGCGACCGGGATCGGCGCGCAGGTAGCCTTCGCGCTTTTCATGCGCCGGGAACAGCGGCGGCGCGCGGCGCAGATCCACAATGACATCGCATTGGCTGCGCGCCCCGTCTTTTGGGGCGGTCAGGGTCGGGATGCGCCCGCCCGGCTCGACGGTTTGCAGCGCGTCAATGGCAATGACGAAGGCGCCAAGCGCCCCGGTGGCGCGGCGCAGCGCGCCGGTGATCACGTCGTAACCGGGGGCGTCGGGGATCTCGGCGCCGCTGTCCAGCAGCACCGTCACCGCAAGGAAATCGCTCAGCTGATCGGCGGCGGGCAGCGCATCCTCGGGCGCGCCCAGCACAAGACAGGCCCCGTGTGAGGTGACATCCATCATCCGCCCCATCGGCGCGGGCAGCAGGGCCTCGGCGGCGAGGGCGGACATTTTGGCCAGTTTCGGCGCGGGATCGGCGGACCATCCGGCCCGATCGCGCAGGTCAAGAAGGGCAGGAGGGGCGAGGCCAAGATCTTCGGCCAGATCTTCGAACCGGCGGCTTTCCTGGGTGCAGCAGAGCACCACGTCCTCGCCCGACTCGCCGCTCAGCGCCTTGGCAGCGCGGTCGATCTGGCTGGTGCAGAGCGCCGAACAGGGGGGGCGCACATCCAGCCCGGTGGCCTGCGCAAGCGCTGCGGCGTCGATGCTCTGGCTGCCCAGACAATCGCATGTAATCAACGTCTTGGCCATGTCTTTTCCCCTTGGCTGAGGCCTGTTTCTGGCCCCGTTCGGCTGTGGTCTGTGCGCAGGCTAGGCTGATTGTCCAAGCTTGGGCAACCGGCTTTGCAGGATCGCGCAACAGCACCGGAAGGCCCCGAATCAGGGTGATTCGCAAGTCGCTTTTGCGTGGGCGGTATGCCATCGTATTCAGACAAAAATACTCAAGATGGACAAAATGTCCCTCAGGCTCGCGCGGGGTGCGCAAGCCTGCCCAGAACGTCCGTCCGTCAAGGTAATTTCACCTTCGCGCGCGAATTTCACTTTCACGATGACGCCAAAGCCTTCAATTTAGGCACTAAGCAAGGAGATGCCGTGACCGATCCAGATCGCCCCTACCGGAACATGCCCATCGGCGTCGTGGTCAAACGACAGCCGGGCGTCACCCGTTGGGCCAAGCACAGCTGGAAGGCCACCGCGATCCTGCCCGGCGCACCGGAGGCCGATTGGCGCGAGCTGCGCCGCGACGGCGAGGTGGTGGAATTTCACGCCGGCACCGTGACGCTGGAACTGTTCGGCGCCGAAACCGAAGCCTATGTGCACGGGCTTGGCGCGCAGGTGCCCTGCGTCTACGTGGTGATGCGCGCGATGCCCGACCCGGACAAACCGTTCGAGCTGCTGCTGATCACCGCCTCGCCCTATGAGGCGCAGGATTACTGCGACACCGGCGAAGAGCTGGTGGAAAAGGTGGCGATGACACCGGGGATCGAGGCTTGGGTGCGCGATTTCGTCGAGCGCTTCCACGAGGACGAGGAATTCATCAAGCGCCGCCGTCACCGCGACCGGATCGACAAGGTCGAGGATGGCATCGGCGATCCGCGGATCGGTGGGCTGGGCGATGTCTACGCCTCGCCAAGCTTGCAGAAACGGCGGCTGTCATGAGCGGCTTCTGGACAAACCGGCGCGCGGCGGTTGCCGCCGAAGAGCAGGCCGAGGCACAGGCGCAGGTCGCCCGCGCGCAGGCTGAAACCGAGGCGGCGCTGGCAGAGCGCAGCGACGAAGAGCTGCTGGCCGAGCTGGGCCTGCCCGAGCCCGAAACGCTGGTGGGCGGCGAAGAGCTGCGGCGCTTTCTGGCGGCGCAACTGCCGCAGCGGCTCAAGCGGCGGGCGCTTCGGGCGCTGTGGCGCAGCAACCCGGTGCTGGCCTGCCTTGATGGGCTGAACGATTACGAGGACGATTTCACCGACGCCGCCGTGGTGAAGGATGGGATCGCGACGCTTTATCAGGTCGGTCGCGGCTTTGCCGAGCGGGTGGTCGAGGTGGCCGAAAAGCTGCCCGAGCCAGAGCCAGAGATCGAAGACGAGCCGATCCTGCCCGAACCGCCGGTCCAGACCGCCGCGCTGCCCGAGTTTGAACCCGTCGAAGACGACGCCCTCGCCCCGCCCCGGCTGCGCCGGATGACATTTCAGTTCGACACAGAGGGCACCGCATGACCGAACCGGCCCAGACCCCCCGCATCGCCGAAGAAGACCGCCTGCGCGCGGATCTCTACAATTTCCTTGGCCTGCTGCTGAGCGGCCCGCCCGATCGCATGTTGCTTGACCAGACCGCAACACTAAGCGGCGATGCCAGCGATCTGGGGCAGGGCATTGCGACGCTGGCCAAGCTGGCGCGCCTGACCCGCCCCGCCACGGTGCAGAGCGAATTCAACCGCCTGTTCATCGGGCTGGGGCGCGGCGAGCTGCTGCCCTATGCCAGCTATTACCTGACCGGGTTCCTGAACGAAAAGCCGCTGGCGGCGCTGCGTCAGGATATGGCGGCGCGCGGGCTGGCGCGGGCCGACAACGTGTTCGAACCCGAAGACAACATCGCCTCGCTGATGGAGATGATGGGCGCGATGATCGTGGGCCGCTTTGGCGCCCCCGCCAGCCTCGATCAGCAAAGGACGTTTTTCAACAAGCATATCGCGCCTTGGGCCGGGCATTTCTTTGCCGATCTCGAGGCCGCCAAGGGCTCGGTGTTCTACGTGCCCGTGGGCACCGTGGGCCGCTGCTTCATGCAGATCGAGGCCGAAGCATTCCGAATGAGCGCAGCGTGAGCCGCGCGCATACCCGGCGCATGCGCGCCATTGCCGCAAGGAACCAACAGGGGAGGACTTGCACATGACCGGAAAGACCGAAGGCAACAGCCGCCGCGATTTCCTCAAGCTCGCGGGCACCGTTGCGCCCGCTGCCGCCGTCGCCGTGGCCACCGCCGGATCGCAGGCGAACGCCGCTCCGGCCGAACCCGACCTGTCATCTGACAAGATGCAGGACACGGCGCATACCCGCGCCTATTACGCCTCCGCGCGTTTCTGAAGACCCAAGGCCCGGCCTCGCCGGACCTCGACGCGACGGCACGCTGCGACTGGTTGCGAAACGCCCGACTGCACGCGCCACCCAATAGCCACCTAAGGTGCAGGGCCCAGTTCCTGCCACCAGGGAGTGAGAACCATGTTGAGGAAAAAGACCAACGGGGTTGCGAGACGCCCCCAGCGGACCGGACTCCTGTCTGACGTGGCCAATGCCTCGGTCGATCGCCGCGCGTTTCTGCGCGGCTCGGGGCTGGCCATCGGCGGCCTTGCCGCCATCGCCGCGACGGGCGGCACGGTGCAGCAGGCAAACGCCGCCACCGCAACCGCCACCGGCGCTATCGAGATCAAGAAATCCGTCTGCACCCATTGTTCGGTGGGCTGCACGGTCATCGCCGAGGTTCAGGGCGGTGTCTGGATCGGGCAAGAGCCCGGCTGGGACAGCCCGTTCAATCTTGGCGCCCATTGCGCCAAGGGCGCATCGGTGCGCGAACATGCCCATGGCGAGCGTCGCCTGAAATACCCGATGAAGAAGGTCGGGGGCGAATGGCAGCGCATCAGCTGGGATCAGGCCATCAACGAGATCGGCGACCAGATGCTGTCGATCCGCGAGGAAAGCGGCCCGGATTCGGTCTATTGGCTGGGCTCGGCCAAGCACAGCAACGAACAGGCCTATCTATTCCGCAAGTTCGCCGCCTACTGGGGCACCAACAACGTCGACCACCAGGCGCGGATCTGCCATTCGACCACGGTTGCCGGCGTTGCGAACACATGGGGCTACGGCGCCATGACCAACAGCTACAACGACATCCACAAGAGCCGGTCGATCTTTATCATCGGGGGCAACCCCGCCGAGGCGCACCCGGTGTCGCTTCAGCACCTGCTGAAGGCCAAGGAACAGAACAACGCGCCGCTGATCGTCTGCGATCCGCGCTTTACCCGCACCGCCGCCCACGCGGACGAATATGTGCGGATGCGGCCCGGCAGCGACGTGGCGCTGGTCTGGGGCATCCTGTGGCACATCTTTGAAAACGGTTGGGAAGACCGCGAATTCATCCGCACCCGCGTCTGGGGCATGGATCAGATCCGCACCGAGGTCGCTCGCTGGACCCCCGACGAGGTCGAGCGCGTCACCGGCGTTCCGGAATCGCAGCTGCATCGCGTCGCCCGCACGCTGGCCAACAACCGCCCCGGCACGCTGATCTGGTGCATGGGTGGCACCCAGCACACCAACGGCAACAACAACACCCGTGCCTATTGCATCCTTCAGCTGGCGCTGGGGAACATGGGCACCGCGGGCGGTGGCACCAACATCTTCCGCGGTCATGACAACGTGCAGGGCGCGACCGATCTTGGCGTTCTGGCCGATACGCTGCCGGGCTATTACGGCCTGACCGCCGGCGCATGGGCGCATTGGGCACGGGTCTGGGACGAAGACCTCGACTGGCTCAAGGGCCGCTTTGCCACGCTGAAAGGCAAGGATGGCAAGGACAAGGACATGATGGGCCTGTCGGGCATCACCGTGTCGCGCTGGATCGACGGTGTTCTGGAAGCGAAAGAGAACATCGAGCAGCCCGACAACACCCGCGCCATGGTGTTCTGGGGCCACGCGCCGAACTCGCAGACCCGTCTGAAGGAAATGAAGACGGCGATGGAAAAGCTCGACCTGCTGGTCGTGGTCGATCCGTTCCCGACGGTGTCGGCGGTGATGAACGATCGCACCGATGGCGTCTACCTGCTGCCGGCCTCGACGCAGTTCGAAACGCGCGGCTCTGTCACCGCGTCGAACCGCTCGTTGCAATGGCGCGAGCAGGTGGTCGAGCCGCTGTTTGAATCGCTGCCCGACCACATCATAATGACGAAGTTCGCCAAGAAGTTCGGCTTTGCCGACCGGATGCTGCGCAACATCGAGATGGAGGACGACGAGACCCCCAACATCGAAAGCATCACCCGCGAATTCAACCGCGGCATGTGGACCATTGGCTACACCGGGCAAAGCCCGGAGCGTCTGAAGATGCACATGCAGAACCAGCACACCTTCGACAAGACGACGCTGCGCGCCAATGGTGGCCCGGCGGATGGCGATTTCTACGGCATGCCCTGGCCCGCATGGGGCACGCCGGAAATGAACCATCCCGGTTCGGCCAACCTCTACGATCTGTCGCTGCCGGTGGCCGAGGGTGGCCTGCCGTTCCGCGCCCGCTTTGGCGTGGAACGCGACGGCGACAACCTGCTGGCCGAAGGCACCTACACGGTGGGCTCGGAAATTCAGGATGGCTATCCCGAATTCACCATGCAGATGCTGATCGACCTTGGCTGGGACAAGGATCTTACCGCCTACGAGCGCGGCATGATCGAATATGTCGCAGGCTATCTCGAGGCGCGCCCCGAGACCGACACCGAGCTTGGCGAGCAATCTCAGACCGGGCCGTACCCGTCGGACTGGGCCGACAAGATCGGCGGCGTCAACTGGAAGACCGACCTGTCGGGCGGCATCCAGCGCGTTGCGATCCTGCATGGCTGCGCGCCTTACGGCAACGCCAAGGCCCGCTGCGTGGTCTGGACCTTCCCCGATCCGGTGCCGGTGCACCGCGAGCCGCTGTATACCAGCCGGCGCGATCTGGTCGAAGACTACCCGACCTATGACGACCGCTCGTTCTGGCGGGTGCCGACGCTGTACGCGTCGATCCAGAAGAACGATTTCTCGAAGGACTATCCGATCATCCTCACCTCTGGCCGACTGGTCGAATACGAGGGCGGCGGCGATGAAACCCGGTCCAACCCGTGGCTGGCCGAGCTTCAGCAGAACATGTTCATCGAGATCAACCCGCGCGATGCCAACAATCTTGGGGTGCGCGACGGGGCCAATGTCTGGGTCGAAGGCCCGGAGGGCGGCAGGATCCGGGTCATGGCCATGGTCACCGAACGGGTGGGCGAGGGCGTTGCCTTCATGCCCTTCCACTTCGGCGGTCACATGGAAGGCCGGGACCTGCGAGACAACTACCCCGAAGGCGCCGATCCCATCGTTCTGGGGGAATCCACCAACACGGCACAGACCTATGGCTATGACTCGGTGACCATGATGCAGGAAACCAAGGCCACCCTGTGCAAGATCATGCCGGCGTAAGGAGAGACACACATGGCACGCGCTAAATTTCTCTGCGACGCGGAACGCTGCATCGAATGCAACGCCTGCGTCACCGCCTGCAAAAACGAGCACGAGGTTCCGTGGGGCATCAACCGCCGCCGGGTCGTGACCATCGAAGACGGCAAGCCGGGCGAACGCTCGATCTCGGTCGCCTGCATGCATTGCTCTGATGCGCCCTGCATGGCGGTCTGCCCGGTGGATTGCTTCTATCAGACCGACGAAGGTGTGGTGCTGCATTCCAAGGATCTGTGCATCGGCTGCGGCTACTGCTTTTATGCCTGCCCGTTTGGCGCGCCGCAGTACCCGCAGGCGGGCAACTTCGGCTCGCGCGGCAAGATGGACAAATGCACCTTCTGCGCCGGTGGCCCCGAGGAAAACGGGTCCGAGGCCGAATTCCGCAAGTACGGCCGCAACCGGATCGCCGAAGGCAAGCTGCCGATCTGCGCCGAGATGTGTTCGACCAAGGCCCTGCTCGCCGGCGACGGCGACATGGTGTCCGACATCTACCGCGAGCGTGTCGTCGCGCGCGGGTTCGGGTCGGGCGCCTGGGGCTGGGGCACGGCTTACGAGTCCAAAAATCCCTGATCCGGGTTTCGGTTCAAACCTCGGGCGGATGTATGCCGCCCGGGGCACCACTGACAGCGGCGGGGAAAACCCTGCCATGATCGCGCTTGGCGTTGCCGCGCCGCGCGGATCGACATGACAGGGAGACCCCAATGCTGCGCCACCTGATGGCACTTCTTACCCTTGTCCTGCTTACCCTGCCGCTTGGTGCGGTGGCGCAGGATGCGCCTGCTTCGGGTCTTGCGCAAACCGCACCCGACGCGGCAGACCCAACCACCGGCCCCGGTCGCCAGTCTCTGGAAGACATTCTGCGCCGTCAGCGCGGCGAAGCGCCGGTGAACCCGATCCAGCCCGTCGATCTGGGCCAGGACGCCACGCCGCCGCCGGGGCTTGCCCCGCTTGGCACCTCGTCCGATGCGCAAATCTGGCGACAGCTGCGTTTTGACACAGCCGATATCCGCAATTCCACGCTGAACCCCAATGGCGATGTGCTGATCCAGACCGGCGGCATCTGGTGGGAAAACCTGCGCAAGGGGCCGCTGCGGACCTATGGCGGCTGGCTGCTGCTGGGCACGATTGCGGTGCTGGCGGTTTTCTATCTGATCCGCGGGCGTATCCGCATCGATGGCGGCAAGGCCGGCACCGTGGTGCTGCGGTTCAAGTTCATCGAACGCATGGCGCATTGGGTGCTGGCAGGCTCGTTCATCCTGCTGGGCTTTACCGGGCTGTTCACGCTGTTCGGGCGCAAATACCTGATCCCGGCCTTTGGTCATGAGTTCAACTCGGTGCTGCTCACCGGGTCGAAGTTCATCCACAACAACGTCAGCTGGGCCTTCATGATTGCCCTTACGATGGTGTTCGTGATGTGGGTCTGGCACAATATCCCCGACAAGACCGACATCACATGGTTCAAGCAGGCCGGTGGCATCATCGGCAACAACCACCCGCCCGCCAAGAAATTCAACGCCGGGCAAAAGATCATCTTCTGGTCGGTGATCGTGCTGGGGGCTTCGGTCTCGGTCTCCGGGATCTCGCTGCTGTTCCCGTTCGAACTGCCGCTGTTTTCGCACACGTTCGAGGTGCTGAACGGCTGGGGCGTTCCGGGCTGGTTCGGCTTTGATGCGCTGCCGGTGAACCTTGCCCCGCAAGAGGAAATTCAGTTCGCGCAGCTCTGGCACGCCATCGTGGCTTTCCTGATGATGGCGGTGATCCTTGGCCACATCTACATCGGCACGCTGGGCATGGAAGGCGCCTATGATGCCATGGGCTCTGGCCTTGTGGATGAGAACTGGGCGCACCAGCACCATTCGCTGTGGCTTGACGAGATCAAGGAAGAAAAACCGGGCAAGATCCGGACCGATCCCGCCGAGTAACCGCTACGCCCAAGAAAGGCCCCGCGCGGGCCTTTCGCCATGCCTCACAACGACTATGTCCCCTCAAGGAGGGTGTTTTTCATGAAAGCCATGCTCAGCGGGTTTGTCGCCATCGTCATCATCGGCGTCGGCGCTTATTTCACGCTTGAATCGCTCGGGTTCTCCTCGCAAGAGGTGTATTCCAGCCCGAACGTAAGGGTCGACTGACACGAAGGCGGCCATGAGCGACAAGGACGAATACGGCGGGAAACTTGGTGGCGCGTCGATCCTCGTGATCGACGACGAGCCGGGGATGCGCAATTTCCTGACCAAGATCCTTGGCCCGCGGGTCAAGCGGGTGGAACAGGCCGGATCGCCCGCCGAAGCCTCGCGGATGCTCGATACCGGGCATTTCGATCTGGTGATCATCGACAACATCATGCCGGGGCGCACCGGGCTGCAATGGCTCGAAGAGCAGCGCCGTCTGGGACTGTTCTCCGAGACCATCCTGATCACCGCCTATGCCGATCTGGATACGGCGATTGCCGCGCTGCGGGTCGGGGTCGGGGATTTCGTGCTGAAGCCGTTTCGCGCCAACCAGATCCTTGGCGCAGTGGCGCGCACGCTTGATCGCCGGGTGCTGCGGCGCGACAACGCGCTGTTGCGGCGCGAATTGCACGCCGGTGGCAGCGGCGCGGGCAAGCTGCTGGGCAAGTCCGATCCGATGCTGGCGGTGCGCGCCATGCTGGAAAAGCTTGCCCCGCTGCCGACGCCGGTGCTGTTCACCGGCGAAAGCGGCACCGGCAAGGAGCTGGCGGCGCGCCATTTGCACCAGCTCTCGGCGCGGCGCGAGCGGCCCTTCGTGGCGGTGAACTGCGCCGCCATCGCGCCCGATCGCATCGTGCCCGAACTGTTCGGCACCGTCGAAGGGCGCGAGCGGCCCAGCCCCGGCCTGCTGCTGCTGGCCGATGGTGGCACGCTGTTTCTTGACGAGGTGGCGCAGATGCCCGAACCGCTTCAGGCGGCGCTGCTGCGGGTGCTCGAAGACCAGCGCCTGCGCCCGGAGGGCGGCGAGCGGGAAATCCCGCTGGATCTGCGCTTTGTCTTTGCCACCAACGCCGATCTTCCGGCGCTGGTGGCGGCGGGGAAATTCCGGGCCGACCTGTGGCACCGCATCAACATCATGCGCATCGAGATGCCCCCGCTGCGCGAACGCTCCGAAGACATCACCGACCTTGCGGCGCTGTTCCTGTCGCAGTTTCAGGCCACGCTGGGGATGACGGGGCTGGCGCTGGATGACGGCACGCTGATGAAGCTGCGCCGCTATGACTGGCCCGGCAATGTGCGCGAGTTGCGCAATATGCTGGAACGCTCGGTCATTCTTGGCGAATTCCCCGAGGAATTTGCCGGGCAGGGCAGCGTCACCGGTGCGGCGGCGATCGAAAGCCTCGATCTGGTGATGCAGCGGCATATGCTGCACATCCTGTCGCAATGCGGCGGCAACCGGGCCGAGGCGGCGCGTCGGCTTGGCGTGTCGCGCAAGACCGTCGATCGCAAGCTGGCGCTCTGGTCCCACGACTGACCGCGGCGCCAACTTTGTTCAGCCGTCGCGGCGCAGTTGGCACCAGACGGCATCGTGATCCGACAGCGGCGTGCCATCGCCTGAAACCGACGCGATCACCTTGCGATCCAGCGGCGCAAAGCCGCGCCCGGCGAACCAGTCGAGCTTCATCACCCGGCCCGGGTGGGGGGAGATGAGGCTGGGGCGGGTCGTCATGCCATCGGCGGTGAAGTCCCACGAATAGCCGCGCTGGCGGGCGAGGTCGAACAGCGGCTCGCCGCGCCAGTCGAAATCCGGCGGAACGTGGTTGCCGGTGTTCAGATCGCCGCCGATCAGCACCGGAATGCCGGGGGCGAAACCGTCGATGCCATCAAGCAGGATCTGCATCTGCCCGGCCCGGTGTGCGCCATCGGCGTTGCTTTCCAGATGGGTCGAGACGACACAGACGGGCCCCGCCTCTGTGGCGAGGACGGCGGCCAGCGCCATGCGCCCACCCAACCGGGGCTGTTCGGGATCGGCGCCGACGTCGGTAGAATACCAGTGACCATGATCGTCCAGCCGGATCAGCGTGACACGTTCGAAGGGCACCTTGGACAGGATGGCGTTGCCGTGCCAGCCGCAGGCGTTGAAATCATCCTCGCAGAAAGCCCGTTCCGTCGGGCCGCCAAGGTCAAGCTCGTGAAATTCGACGCCATAGGCATAGGTCATGTCCAGCGCCTCGGCCATGGCGGCGGTGGTATGGCGCTGTTTGCTGCGGGCCATGCCGTGATCGACCTCGGAGAGCAGCACCACATCGGGGGCAAGCGGGCGCAGATGCTCGGCGCTGGCCTCGGGGAACAGGCAGCGCTCGACGTTCCATGCAACCACCGAAAGCGTCGCGGGCAGGGGGCCGGGATGGGCGCTGCCACCGGTCTGCACCATGCGCATCGCGGGCACCTGTGCCATCAGCTCGCGATGGGCCTCGGCGTTGCGCGGGGCGGACAAAAGCTGCGCGCGCTCGGCGTCGCTCACCAGCGGCAGGGCATCGACGACGGCGATCATAGCCGCGCCCCCGTGGCGGTATCGAACAGCGCCATTGCCGCCGGCGGCAGCTCGATGGGCTGCGGGCCGTGGCTGACCTGCGTTTCCTTGGCGACGTGAACGGTAAACGGCTGCCCCGCAACCTGCCCATGCAGCAGGCGGTGGGCTCCCAGCTCTTCGATCAGGGCGATATCGAAGCGCGCCGCGCCCGAGCCGATGCGCACGTCCTCGGGGCGGATGCCCAGCGTGACCGGGCCGGATCGCCCGGCGGGCGCGGCCATCACGGCGGTGCCGCAATCGAGCCGCACCGTGCCCTTGTCCAGCTGCGCCTTTACAAGGTTCATCGGCGGCGCACCCATGAAGCTGGCGACAAAGGTCGAGTTCGGAGAATGATAGATCTCGGCCGGGGTGCCGATCTGTTCGATGACGCCGCCATTGAGCACCACGATGCGGTCGGCCATGGTCATCGCCTCGACCTGATCATGGGTGACATAGACCGACGTCACCCCAAGGCGGCGTTGCAGGGCCTTGATCTCGATGCGCATCTGGTTGCGTAGCTTGGCATCGAGGTTGCTCAGTGGTTCGTCGAACAGGAACAACGCCGGGTCGCGCACGATGGCGCGGCCCATGGCGACACGCTGGCGCTGCCCGCCCGACAGCTGCGAGGGCTTGCGATCAAGATAGGCGCCAAGGTTCAGCATCGCCGCTGCCTCATCGACCTTGCGGGCGATCTCGGCGGGCGGGGTCTTGCGGTTCTTCAGCCCGTAGCCGATGTTCTTGCGCACCGTCATATGCGGGTAAAGCGCGTAGTTCTGGAACACCATCGCGATGTCGCGGTTGGCGGGATCGACGGTGTTGACTAGCCGATCGCCGATGGAAAGCTCTCCTTCGGTGATGTCTTCCAGCCCGGCGATCATCCGCAGCAGGGTGGACTTGCCGCAGCCCGACGGGCCGACAAGAACAAGGAATTCGCCATCCTCGATGCGGAACGAGCAGGGTTTGACTGCCTCGAACCCGTTGCCATAGACCTTGCGGATTTGGTTCAGCGTTACATTTGCCATTTTCGGTTTCCTTTGCCGCAGGGCTTACTTGTCGGACTCGGTGAGGCCCTTGACGAACCAGCGCTGGAAGAACAGCACCACCAGCACCGGCGGCAGCACCGCCAGCAGCGCCAGCACGTTCGAGCGGCCGTATTCGGGAATGTGGTTGCCCTCGAGGCTCTGGGTGATCTGCTTGATGCCCTGCACCAGCGTCACCTTGTCTTCCTGGGTCGAAACCATGAGCGGCCACAGATACTGGTTCCAGCCATAGACGAACATGATGATGAACATCGCCGCGATCATGGTGCGCGACAGCGGCACGAGGATGTCGATGAAGAACCGGACCGGGCCAGCGCCGTCGATCCTTGCGGCTTCGACCAGCTCTTCGGGGACAGACATGAAATACTGCCGGAAGAAGAAGGTCGCCGTGGCCGAGGCGATCAGCGGCACGATCAGGCCGGTCCAGCTGTTGAGCAGGCCCAGCTTCTGGGTGATCTCGTAGCTGGGCACGATGCGCACCTCGAGCGGCAGCAGCAGCGTGGTGAAGATCAGCCAGAACGCCAGCGTCGCAAAGCGCAGGCGGAAATACACGATGCCATAGGCTGCGAGCATCGCCACGACGATCTTGCCGATGGCAAAGCCAAGCCCAAGGATCAACGAGTTGCGAAACATCGTCAGGCCGGTGGTCTCGCCGGAAAAGCTCATGGACTGGAACAGCGCCTTGCGGAGGTTGTCCCAGAATTCACCGCCGATCTGCAACGACGGGCCGTGCTGCATCACCTGCGCATCGGGGATCGTGCTCATCTGAAGCATCATCAGCAGCGGCACGATCATCAGCGCCGCGCCAGCGATCAGAATGGCGTGGTCCAGCACGGACGCCCAGCGAATGGCGGTGCGTGTGGTCTGGGCGGGGGCGGTCTGGGTCAGGTCGGCCATGGGAACCTCAGGTGTAATGGATGCGCCGCTCGACGAGGCGGAATTGCATGATCGTCAGCGCCAGCACCAGCACCATGAGCACCACCGATTGCGCCGAGCTGCCGCCGATGTCCTGCCCGCGGAACCCGTCAAGATAGACCTGATAGACAAGCGTCACCGGGTTATCGCCGGGGTTGTTGCGTAGGATGGTGTCGATCAGCCCGAAGGTGTCGAACAGCGAATAGGTGATGTTGATGATCAGCAGGAAGAACCCGGTCGGCGCCAGCAGCGGAAAGGTGACGGTCCAGAACCGGCTGAACCCGGAGGCATTGTCGATCAGCGCCGCCTCGCGCACCGCGCGCGGGATGGATTGCAGCCCCGACAGGAAGAAGATGAAGTTCACCGGGATCTGTTTCCAGACCGAGGCAACGACCATGACAAAGCCTGTGTCAAAGTAATCCAGCCGCACCTGCAAGTCCCAGCCGAACATCGCGAAGAAGTCGGTCATCGGCCCCCAGCGCTGGTTGAACAGGATCAGCGCAATGAACCCGGCCATTGGCGGTGCCACCGCATAGACCCACATCAGCAGCGTGCGGTAGGTCTTGGCGCCGCGCAGCACCGTGTCGGCCTTGACCGCCAGCAACAGCGCGATGGCCAGCGACAGCCCCGTCACCGACAGCGAAAAGATCGCGGTGAAGCCGGCGTTTTTCAGGTATTCGCTGCTGGTCCACAGCCGGGTGTAATTGGCCCAGCCGACAAAGGTTTCGCCAAAGCCGAACGGGTCCTGCAGAAAGAACGACGAGCGCAGCGCCTGCCATGCGGGCCAGTAAAAGAACAGGCAGATGATCGAAAGCTGCGGCAACAGCAGCAGGATCGGCAGCCAGCGATTGTCGAAAGCGGCGCGTTTCACGGTTGGGCATTCCTTGCAAACGGGGAACGGCGGCCACGGGGGCCGCCGTTCGTGTCAGTCTTGCGGGCTTCAGTTGTTGGCCATGCTCGCGGCGAAACGCTCGAGCAGCTGGTTGCCTTCGGCTTCGATGTTGGCCAGCGCCTCGTCGATGCTGATGTCGCCGTTCAGGAAGCGCGACAGCTCGCGGTTTTCGACGTCGCGGATCTGCACGTAAAAGCCCATGCGGTAGCCTTGGGTGTTGTCGCCCGCGGGCAGCATCAGCTGCTTGATGCCGGTTTCGGCGGCGGGGAAACGGTCGTAGTGGCCATCCGACTTGGCCAGTTCATAAGCGGCTTCGGTGACCGGCACATAGCCGGTTTCACGGTGCCACATGTACTGCACCTCGGGCGAGGTCAGGTACTGGAAGAACGCGGCCGAGGCGGCGTTCTCTTCGGCCGATTTGCCCGACATGGCAAACAGCGCCGCGCCGCCGATGAAGGACTGGTAGCCCTCGTCGGTGATCGAGGCCCAATGCGGCAGGTAGGTCGAGGCCCAGCCAAAGGGCAGGTCCAGCGCGGTCAGGCCGCCGAAATCGCCCGAAGAGCCGATGTACATCGCCGCATCGCCATCGGTGAAATGCGCCTTGTTGTCATCCCACGAGGTTCCGTAGAAGCCGAACAGCCCATCGTCGAGCCATTGCTTCACCTGCGTGAAATGCATCTTCATCTCGGGCGAGTTGATCAGGATCTTGGTGTCGCTCGCACCGTCATAGCCGTTGTTGTTGGTCGCGAACGGCAGGTTGTGACGCGAGTGGAAGTTCTCGACGAATTCCCACGGCAGGTGCGTCTGCACCAGCGGGGTATAGCCGGCCTCCTTGATCGCCGGGGCGATCTGCGCAAATTCTTCATAGGTCGCGGGGGCCTCGACACCGGCCTTCGCCAGCGCGTCACGGTTGTAATACAGCACCGGCGAGGACGAGTTGAACGGCATGCCGATCATGGTGCCGTCGCTGCCCGCGTAGAAATAGCGCACCCCGGCGATATAATCGGTGATGTCGAAATCGACGCCGTTCTGTTCCAGCAGATCCTGCACCGGGATGGTGGCGCCCTGCGCGCCGATCACGGTGGCGGCGCCAGCATCGAACACCTGCACGATGTTGGGCTGCTCACCGGCGCGGAAGGCGGCGATGGCGGCGGTCAGGGTTTCCTCATAAGAACCCTTGAACACCGGGGTGATGGTGTAATCGTCCTGGCTTTCGTTGAAGCCCTTGGCGATCTCGCCGACGACCTCGCCCAGATGGCCGCCCATACCGTGCCACCATGTGATCTCGGTTTCGGCCCATGCGGCCTGCGCGCTCAGCGTAAGGCTGGCAACGGCGGTGAACTGGATGACCTGTTTCATGAAGAGTCTCCGGTGGTTGGAGGCCTTGCCGCGACGGGGCAGGCGGGAATGGGTTCAAGGGGGTGGGCCCCCATGAAGACCACCGCCTAGGCCGCGTCTGTAACGCCGCCATGACCAATGCATGACAGTTTTCCATCGCGTGCGACCCGGTGGCTGCGCGGCGCGGGCGGGGCCATCGGCGGCCCGCCCGCCCGCCGTCATGGCAGATCTCTGCGCGGCGGCCCCGGGTTGCGCCGCCCCGCCCTTAGATCCATTGATTTGTCATACAAGTTGTGACAGCCATCGTTCAACACGCGCCCAAGGCGCTGGCCGCGCCGCGACTTTGGGCCATCGCGACACGTAGAAAGGACGCCAGATGTTGACCGTCGAAACCCGCCACGCCGTCCACCCAGAGCACGCCAAGGGCATGGATACCGCGGCGCTGCGGGCGCATTTTCTCGGGCAGGGGCTGTTCGCACCCGGTGAAATCCGCCTGATCTACACCCATTACGACCGCTTCAGCCTTGGCGGCGCGGTGCCTGCGGGTGGCAGCCTGACGCTGGACAAGGTGGCGCAATCCGGGACCGACAGCTTTCTTGACCGGCGCGAAATGGGCATCGTCAACATCGGCGAGACCGGCACCGTCAGCGCCGCGGGCGAAACCTACCGGCTGAACTGTGGCGATGTGCTGTATCTAGGGATGGGCAGCGGCGCGGTGACCTTCGAAGGCGCGGGGCGGTTCTACATCACCTCGGCCCCGGCGCACCGGGCGCTGCCGTCGCGGCTGGTGACGGTGGCGGACTGCGTCAAGGTGCAGCTGGGCGCGCCGGAAACCGCGAACAAACGCACCATCCAGCAGTTCATCCACCCGCAGGTGATGGAAAGCTGCCAGCTGATCCTTGGCTATACCACGCTCGAGGAGGGCTCGGTCTGGAACACCATCCCCAGCCACATTCACGACCGCCGGATGGAGGCCTATCTGTACTGGGGCATGAAGGAGACCACCCGCGTGCTGCACCTGATGGGCGAGCCGCACGAAACCCGCCACCTGTTCGTCGCCAACGAAGACGCGGTGATCTCGCCCAGCTGGTCGGTGCATTCCGGGGCAGGGATCGGCGCCTACAGCTTTATCTGGGCGATGGCGGGCGATAACGTCGATTTCACCGACATGGATGTCATTCAACCCAAGGACTTGATGTAATGGGACCATTTTCTCTGGAAGGTCGCCGCGCGCTGGTGACGGGGGCCAATACCGGCATCGGGCAGGCCATCGCCCTGTCGCTGGCAGGGCAAGGCGCGCATGTGGTCTGCGCAGGGCGCCGCGCCTGCGACGAGACCGTCGCCGCGATCACCGCGGCAGGTGGGTCGGCAGACGCACTGCTGCTGGATTTCGCCGACCCGATGGCAGCGAAAGATGTCTTCGACGGGGCGGGCTACAGTATCCTTGTCAACAACGCCGGCATCATTCGCCGGGCGGAGTCGGTCGAGTATACCGAGACCGACTGGGATGACGTGATGGACGTCAACCTCAAGGCGCTGTTCTTCACCTGTCAGGCGTTCGGCAAGGCGCTGATCGCGGATGGCACGCCGGGGGCGGTGGTCAACATCGCCTCGCTGCTGTCGTTTCAGGGCGGCATCCGGGTGCCCGCCTATACGGCGTCCAAACACGGGGTCGCGGGGGTGACAAAGATCCTCGCCAACGAATGGGCGCCGCACCGGATCACCGTGAACGCCATCGCACCGGGCTACATCGCCACCAACAACACCGAGGCGCTGCGCGACGATCCGGAGCGCTCCAGAGCGATCCTCGATCGCATTCCCGCCGGGCGTTGGGGCGATCCGTCCGACATCGGCGGCACGGCAGCGTTTCTGGCCTCGCCCGCTGCTGGCTACATCACCGGCGCGGTGCTGAACGTCGATGGCGGCTGGCTGGCGCGCTGATCGCTGCGCGAGATAAAGCAAAGGCCCCGCTGGCGCTGGCGGGGTCCATTTGCAGTAAGGCCCTGCGAACCTGTCATATGACTGCCTGTAATATGCTGCCGCATCTGCGGACAGGAGCGCCCACCCTATGCCGCGACCCCCGTCTTGTGCGAACTGTTCAGCGCCAATCCGATGTGCGTGATCCCCGGGGGCGCAGAACCCGGCGCAGTCTGGCCTGCACCCCCGACCACGGGCGCGGAGCCATTCGCTGCCAAGCCCGGCAACGCCTTGGTGCAAACCTCCCTCGCGGGCGATACCCTGATCCGTGCCAACGCCACGATCCACGAATAGAACACCTCCGACAGGCAGATGCCCTCCGGCGAGAGCTGACGCCGACCCTTCTTCTGGCCTGAAATATCCCGAGGGGCTTGGGGGGCAGCGCCCCCCGTCGGCGTGGATGACAAACTCGCGCCCAAACCCTCAAAGCCTCGCATCGAATAGGGGCGAGGTCTGGCGCGTCGGTGAAGTCTTCTCGCGACCCCGGATGGCAACGCCGCCCTCACAGGCAACGCCAATCGCCGTTTCCATCGCCGGATCAGTGGCGCAGATTGGCAACGAGAGCGATCTACTGCCGCATCGTTACCCAATCGACGCCCCGCAACAGGGGCTCGAACAGATCCCCTCGCCGGGATGTCCACCAAGCGCTTTTCAACGCGCGAGAGCGCAATCGCCACCTCCACCCCACAAGGCCAGCGCGCCCAAGATCGGCGTGTGGTTGCCCGAGGGGGCCTCGCTACATCGCCCGGCACGCCGAGGATCGTGCCGTCTTCGAAGCCATCCTCGTCAGCACGTTCTACCCGCAACGCGGGCGTTAGGCTTGAAGGCCCTGAAGCTGGCGATATAGGCTCGCCTCGGGCGGGGCTGAGCGGCGAAGACCAAGAGCGCCTGCAAGAACCTGTCGAGGCCGATAAAGGAAAGCCGCCAGCATCTGCCCGTGGCTCTTGCCCATGCGGGCTGGCAGCGCCGCATGTGAAAACCGAAAAGATCTGGGCGATGTCCCGGAACGCTCTGCACCGGAGATATCATGATCACCCGTAAATTGACCGGACCCGCGCCACTGACGGCCATGCCCAAGGGCGCGGTGGATACGCAGATGCATATGTATCTGCCGGGCTTTGCCATGCGCGGCGATGGGCTCGGCCGCCCCGCCGACCCGTTGCCCACGCCCGACATGTACCGCGAAACGATGCGCTGGCTGGGGCTGGAATCTGTTGTGATCACCCAAGGCAACGCCCATGGCACCGACAGCGCCAACCTGCTGGCCTGCCTTGCCAAGATGGGCGATTGCGCCCGGGGCGTTGCTGCGATTTCGCCTGATACGCCGCAGGCCGAAATCGCCCGCCTGTCGGATGGCGGCATCGTCGGGGCGCGGATCATGGATCTTCCGGGCGGGGCCGTCGGGCTTGACGCGCTCGAAGCGGTGGATGCCATCGCCGCCGATGCTGGCTGGATGATGGCGGTGCAGTTCGACGGCTCGGCACTTGCGGCGCTGGAGCCGCGCCTTGCCGCGCTGAAATCGCGCTGGGTGCTCGACCATCACGCCAAGATCCTGAACGGTGCGACCCCGGCCCATATTGCCGTGATCAAGCGGTTGATCGACACCGGGCGCTGTTGGTTCAAGTTCGCGGCCTGTTATGAAAGCTCGCGCAGCGGCGGCCCGGATTTTGCCGACATCGGCGCGGTGGCCCGCGAGATCGGCGCCCACGCGCCAGAGCGCATCGTCTGGGGCACCAACTGGCCGCACAACGCCGCGCAGCGCAGCGAGGATTACCCCGACGACGCAGATCTGCTTGATCTGGCCATGTCGTGGCTGCCGGATGATGCAGCGCGCCGCGCGGCGTTGGTCGACACGCCGCGCGCGCTTTACGGCTTTGGTCCGGCATGACGACATCCCCGGCGCAGGCCGCCCGGTCCTGATCCCCGCCCCCGCTGCTTTGGCGGTGGGCCGGGCGCTCTGCCAGCAACCGCGCGTGATGCGAAGCGGCCGCTATCGCGTTTCACGCGGAGGACGGGGCCGCGCCGCTCTGCGCAGGGTCGTGCCGTTGTGCGATGATCCGCCAATGGCGCAGGGCACCCCCGCGCCAGCAGGGATGTTTACAGAAAATCGTCGCGGCGCGGGGTGAAGCAATCCACCAGCCGCCCCGCTTCAAGGCATTCGCAGCCGTGCCGCGCGCCCGAGGGGATGACGAAACTGTCGCCGGGGCCGACTTCGAAGGTCGCATCGTCAAGGAAGAACCGGTACCGCCCGCTTTCGACAAAGGTCGATTGCACATGCGGGTGGTCGTGCAATGCGCCGATAGCGCCCGCCTCGAAGCGGAAGGAGACCACCATCAGTTCGGGCGCATCCGCCAGAACCTGGCGCAAGACGCCGGGGCCGGGAGAGATCTCGGGAAAGCTTTGTACCGGCTCGCTCATGCTGTTTTCTCCATTGTCAGGTCTGTTTCGAAAAGATGTATGACGTATTCCGGCCTCAGGATACCCCGGCGGATCCGGCCCGCAGAATGGCGCGATACCGCGCCTGACTGCTCTTGAGATGCTGGCGCATCGCCGCATGGGCGGCGTCTTCGTCGCCATCGAGAATGGCGTTCACGATGATCTGGTGCTCGTTGCAGATCAGCTCGAGATATTCCTTGGGCGCGGGGTCGGGGGTGGCATCGCTCAGTGCCTTGCGCGGGATCAGGTTCGAGCCAAGCATCGACAGGAAATCGCCGAAGCGCGGGTTGTTGGTGGCCTCGGCGATGGCGAGATGCAGCGCGAAATCCGCCTCGACCGTGGGTTCGCCCGCGGCGGCGGCGCGGGCCACCTCGTGCAGGGCGCTGATGATCCGCTCTTCCTGCGCCGGAGACCGGCGCTGTGCCGCCAGCGCGGCGGCTTCGCATTCCACCGCGGTGCGCAGTTCAAGCAATTCGATCATCGAGGAAATCCGTACGAAGTCGATGTTCTGAAACGGCAGATCGACCGGCGTTGGTGGCGTCAGCGCAAAGACCCCGGCACCCTGACGCGGCTCGACCAGCCCATCGGAGCGCAACGAGGCGACGGCCTCGCGGATCACCGTCCGGCTGACGCCGAAGTCGCGGGTCAACTGCGCCTCGCTCGGCAGACGCGCGCCCGGCGGATAGCTGCCTGACAGGATCTGCCTGTGCAGCGTCTCGCGCACCTTTTCGACAAGGGTGCGCCCGGAGGCCGGGCGAGGGCTACGGCGCGGCTTTGCTGGCGTATCCATTCTGGCGGGCTTACTTCTCATACAGGCGTGCGATGCGAAGTATGACATTTGCGATTTTTCTTGTCCATGCAACCCGGCTTTCGCCGCAGGGCCGAAGCCCGGGTTCGACATTGTGAAATCTGCGTCGACTATTGCCGGGCAGGCCTTGGCGCAGTGGCTGGGCGTGGCGCTGGCCCCGCCATTGGCACAACCGGGCGAGGCAGGAGGTGGCTGAATATCCAATCCTGTGGCTGCCTTAAAAAGGCATCCGCTCGCTGACCCAAGGATGATCGAGAGCGCAGCCCGACCGCGGATCAATGGCAGCAAGGCTCAGCGCAACCGCGCTTGTCCGCTTTTGACGCGCCGGATCGGGATCGAGGATTCCAGCGAGGCCACACCGGCAATCTTGGTCAGACGGGCGGTGAGAAAGCTCTCGAACTCTTCAAGGTCACGCACCGAAATGCGCAGCAGGTAATCCCGGTTGCCGGTCATCAACCAGCAATCCACAACCTCGGGGCACAGCGCGATGTCACGTTCGAAATTGACCAGCCGGTCGTCGATCTGCCGATCCAGTTTCACCGAGACGAAGATGCTCATGGCAAAGCCCAGCTTGCGCTCGTCGACGCGGGCGCCATAGCCGTTGATGATGCCGTTGCCCTCCATGATGCGGATGCGCCGCGAACAGGGCGAGGGCGACAGGCCGACGCGCTCGCTCAGCTCGTGATGCGACAGGCGAGCATTGTTTTGCAGCTCTCGCAGGATCTTCAGATCGGTTTCGTCGAGCTTGTGGGCCATACTGAAATCCTGGTTCATTTTTGGTGTATTACCACCAAATACGACGGATATCAGCTAAAAAATCGAAAACCAATGGCAAGATTAGCCAGCTTCACCACGGATTTTCAGCGACACTTCGCCCAAGGCAGGAGGCCAGAATGAATACATCCGTTTCCAAAGCACGTCCCGATCAAGACCCCGTCGAGACCGCCGACTGGCTTGACGCCTTCGAGGCGATCACCCAGACCTGCGGCGCGGATCGCGCGCAATTCGTGCTGCGCCAGGTTCAGGATCATGCGCATCGCCTCGGCGTGACCACTTCCGGCCTGCCCTATTCGGCCTATCGCAACACCATCCCGCTTGCGCGCCAGCCCGCCTATCCCGGCGATCAGGAGATGGAGGAACGCCTCACCGCGATGATCCGCTGGAATGCGCTGGCGATGGTGGTGCGCGCCAACAAGGCGTACGGCGAACTGGGCGGGCATATCGCCTCTTACGCCTCGGCGGCCGAGATTTTCGAGGTTGGCTTCAACCATTTCTTCCGCGCCAAAACCGACAGTTTCGGCGGCGATCTGGTGTATTTCCAACCCCATTCCGCGCCCGGCGTCTATGCCCGCGCCTTTCTAGAAGGCCGTCTGAGCAAGGACGATATCGCCAATTACCGTCAGGAAGAGCCGGGCAATGGACTGTGCTCCTATCCGCATCCGTGGTTGATGAATGAATTCTGGCAATTGCCCACCGGCTCCATGGGGATCGGGCCGCTGTCTGCGGTCTATCAGGCCCGTTTCATGCGCTATCTGCAAGCGCGCGGGCTGGCCGACACCCAAGAGCGCCATGTCTGGGGGGTGTTCGGCGATGGCGAAATGGACGAGCCGGAATCCATCGCCGGGCTGACCCTCGCCGCGCGCGAGGGGCTGGATAACCTGACCTTCATCGTGAATTGCAACTTGCAGCGCCTCGATGGGCCGGTGCGCGGCAATGGGCAGATCATTCAGGAACTGGAATCCCTGTTCATCGGCGCTGGCTGGAATGTGATCAAGGTGCTGTGGGGGTCGCAATGGGATACCCTGTTCGCCAGCGACACCGACAACGTCTTGCTGCGCCGCTTTGCCGAAACGGTGGATGGCGAATACCAGAACCTTGGGTCCAAGGCCGGCGATTACAACCGCGCCAAGTTCTTTGACGCCGATCCGGCGACGGCGGCGCTGGTCGCGCATATGTCGGATGAGGAAATCCACCAGTTGAAGCGTGGCGGCCATGATCTGAAAAAGCTCTACGCCGCCTTTGCCGCCGCCAAGGCGCATCAGGGCCGCCCGACGGTGATCCTGACCAAGACGAAAAAAGGCTATGGCATGGGCGGGGCGGGGGAATCCCGGATGATCGCCCATCAGGCCAAGAAGCTCGATATCGAAGCGCTGAAGAACTTCCGCGACCGGTTCAAGCTGCCGCTGTCGGATCAGGCGGTCGAAGCGCTTGAATTCCTTCATCCCGGCGAGGACAGCGCCGAGATCAGATACCTTCAGCAGCGGCGCGCCAGCCTTGGCGGCTATCTGCCAAGCCGTCCGCTTGTCGCCGATGCGCCCGCGCCGCAGCGCCCGGCGCTGGACGCCTACGCAAAGTTCGCGATCATGGCCGAGGGCAAGGAGATGTCCACCACCATGGCGGCGGTGCGAATGATGGGCGGGCTGCTGCGCGACAAGGCCTTTGGCCCGCGCATCGTGCCCATCGTCGCGGATGAGGCGCGCACCTTCGGCATGGAAAACCTGTTCCGACAGGTCGGGATCTACGCGCCAAAAGGCCAGACCTACGAGCCCGAAGATGCCGGGTCGATGATGTATTACAAGGAATCCACCGACGGGCAGCTGCTCGAGGAAGGCATCACCGAAGCTGGCGCGCTCAGCTCGTGGACAGCGGCGGCGACGGCCTATTCGACGCATGGCACCGAGATGCTGCCGATCTACATCTACTATTCGATGTTCGGCTTCCAGCGGGTTGGCGATCTGATCTGGGCCGCCGCCGATCAACGCGCCCGCGGGTTCCTGTTCGGGGCGACGGCGGGGCGCACCACCCTGTCGGGCGAAGGCTTGCAGCATCAGGACGGCTCCAGCCATCTTATGGCGGCAACCGTGCCCAATTGCCGGGCCTATGATCCGTGTTTCGCCAGTGAACTGGCGGTGATCATGGATCACGGCATGACCCGGATGATGGATGAGAAGCGCGACGAGTTCTACTACATCACCGTGATGAACGAGAATTACGCCCAGCCCAGCCTGAAAGACGGCACGCAGGCGGATATCATCAAGGGCATGTATCTCTTCGACAGCCGCGGCGACACGGGGCCGCGGGTGCGGCTGCTTGGCTCTGGCACGATCCTGCGCGAGGTGATCGCGGCGGCAGATCTTCTGGCGGGTTACGGCATCGCATCCGACATCTATTCGGTCACATCCTTCAGCGAACTGGCCCGCGACGCCGCCGAGGCCGAGCGCCGCGCGCGGCTTGGCACGCCAACCGTTTCGCATGTGGAAACCCTGCTGCCCGGTCGCGCGCCCATCATCGCCGCCAGCGATTACGTTCGCGCCGTTCCCGCGCAGATCGCGCCCTATCTCGACACGCGGATGACGATCCTTGGCACCGACGGCTTTGGCCGCTCTGCCAGTCGCAAGGCGCTGCGCCGCTTCTTCGAGGTGGATCGCCAGCATATCGCCCTTGGTGCAATCGAGGCCTTGCTGCGCAGCGGTGACATCGACGCTTCGATCCTGTCGCGCGCCATGGGCGAAATGGGGATCGAGCCCGCGCCGAATGCGCCGTGGCTGGTCTGAGGGGGATGAGCATGACACAAACGATCGACATTCACGTCCCCGATATCGGCGATTTCTCCGACGTTCCCGTGGTCGAAATTCCGGTGTCGGTGGGCGATGTGATCGCGGCGGAAGACATCATCCTGATCGTGGAATCCGACAAGGCGACGCTGGACATCCCCAGCCCGCAGGCAGGGCGCATCGCGGCAATCGAACTGGCCGAAGGCACCAAGGTGAGCCAGGGCACGCTGATCTTGCGACTGGAAAGCGAGGGCAGCATGACGACGCCTGCGCCGTCAAAGCCCGCCCCGGCGCCGCTCGCGCCAGAGACCAAGGCGCCATTGCCACCGCAGATGCACGAAACGGGCGCGCCCGCCCACGCCTCGCCCTCGGTGCGCAAATTCGCGCGCAGCCTTGGCGTGGCGATTGCAGGGATTGCGGGAACCGGGCCAAAAGGCCGGATCCTGCGCGAAGATGTCGAAGCCTTCGTGAAAGCCGAACTGACACAAGGGGCGGAAACCCCGGGCGCGCCCTCTGCCACGGCGGGTCTGCCCGGCTGGCCGCAGGTCGATTATGCTAAATTCGGCCCGGTTGATCGCCAGCCCCTGTCGCGGATCGCCAAAATCTCCGGCCCGGCTCTGGCGCGCAATGCGCTGATCATCCCGCATGTCTGCAATTTCGACACCGCCGATGTCACTGATCTGGAGACCTTCCGCAAGACGCTGAACGCCGAGGCGAGCGACGCGGCCAAGCTCACCATGCTGGCCTTTACCGTCAAGGCGGTGGTCTCGGCCTTGCAGGCCTTCCCGAAATTCAACGCCTCGCTCGATGGCGACAGCTTGGTGGTGAAGCGCTATTGGAACATCGGCGTTGCCGCCGATACGCCCGATGGTCTGGTGGTGCCGGTGATCAGGCAGGCCGATCAAAAGGGCCTGCGCGAGATCGCGACCGAGATGGCTGATCTTGCCGGCGCCGCGCGGGCGGGCAAGATCAAACCCACCGACATGCAGGGCGCGACCTTCACGATTTCCTCGCTGGGCGGCATAGGCGGCACGGGCTTTACCCCGATCATCAACGCGCCCGAGGTTGCGATTCTGGGGATGACGCGGGCGGCGATCCAGCCGGTCTGGGACGGCGCGCAATTCCTGCCGCGCCTGATCCAGCCGCTCAGCCTGAGCTGGGATCACCGCGTCGTGGACGGGGTTCTTGCGGCGCGCTTCCTAGCGCATGTGTCAACGATCCTTGGCGATTTCCGCCGGTTGTCGGTGTGAGGGCGGTGATGACAACAGATATTCTGATCCCGGCAATCGGCGATTTCAACGAGGTGCCGATCATCGAAATCGCGGTCGCCGTGGGCGATGTGGTTGCGGCGGATGATCTGATCCTGATGCTGGAATCCGACAAGGCGACGCTGGATATTCCCAGCCCGGTTGCCGGCATGATCACCGAGATCCTCGTCACCGAGGGCGAGCGCGTCAGCGAAGGCAGCCTGATCATGCGGATCGAGGCGACAGGGGCGATCGCGCACGCGGCAGCGGCGGCAGCCGATCACGCCTCGCTGGTGGTGATCGGGGCCGGGCCGGGAGGCTATACGGCGGCGTTTCGCGCGGCGGATCTGGGGCGCGACGTGGTGCTGATCGATCCGCGCGCCAGTCTTGGCGGGGTCTGCCTCAACGTCGGGTGCATCCCGTCCAAGGCCCTGCTGCATATGGCAAAACTGCGCAGCGATGCGATGGCGGCGGCCGAACATGGCATGGGGTTTGCGCCCCCCGAGATCGATCTGGACAAGCTGCGCGCCTTCAAGGATGGCGTCGTCGGGCGCCTGACGGGCGGGCTTGCGGGGCTGGCCAAGCGCCGCAGGGTGCGGCTCATTCGCGGCACCGCGCAGTTCACCGGCCCGCATCAACTGCGTGTCGATACCGCCGACGGCGGGCTGGATCTGGGGTTCGATCAGGCGATCATCTCGGTCGGCTCCGAGCCCGTGCGCCTGCCGTTCCTGCCCGAGGATCCCCGCATCATCGACAGCACCGGCGCGCTGGACCTTGCCGAGATCCCCAAGCGCATGCTGGTGATCGGCGGCGGCATCATCGGGCTGGAAATGGCGCAGGTCTATGCTGCACTTGGCAGTGACATCGACATCGTGGAACTGGCGGATCAGATCATACCGGGCGCTGATGCCGATATCGTCCGACCCTTGGCCAAGCGGCTCGAGGCAGCCTACCGGCTGCGCACCCGCACCAAGGTCACGCACGTCGAGGCGGCCGAAAGCCTGACCGCGACGCTGGAGGGGCCAGAGGGCGTGCAAACCCTCGCCTATGACCGGATTCTGGTCGCGGTGGGGCGGCGGCCCAGTGGCGCGACACTTGCCCCCGAAGCGGCGGGCGTCGCGATGGATGCGGGCGGGTTCCTGCCGGTGAACGCGCGGATGCAGACCGGCCAGCCGCATATCTTTGCCGTCGGGGATGTGGTCGGGCAACCGATGCTGGCGCATAAGGCGGTGCATCAGGCGAAGGTCGCCGCCGAGGTGGCCTGCGGCGAAAAGGCGGCGTTCGACGCGACCTGCATTCCCTCCGTGGCCTATACCGACCCCGAGGTTGCCTGGATCGGATTGACGGAAAATGACGCGAAATCAAAGGGGATAAAGGTGAAAACCGGCAAGTTCCCATGGATGGCATCCGGGCGTGCGCTGTCGTTGGGCCGCGATGACGGGGTGACCAAGCTGATCTTTGATCCCGACACCGGCAGGGTGCTTGGCGCCGGGATCGTCGGGCCACATGCGGGCGATCTGATCGCCGAAGTCGCCCTCGCGATCGAGATGGGCGCGGATGCCGAAGACATCGGCCTGACCATTCACCCCCATCCAACCTTGTCGGAAACCATCGGATTCGCCGCCGAAGCCTATCTTGGCACATTGACCGACCTTTAGTCGCGCGCACGGCCCCCAAGTGTTGCACATTCCGGGGGCCGGGCTGGCGCCGGGAAACAGCACGGGATCGGGCGCGTCATCCCACATACATCTGGGGCAGGTCCAAAACAGCTGACCGAACAGGACACCCGCAAAGGGGAATCGTGCCTTTGACGTGCTGCGCGCCTTTGAACGCTCTGAAAGACCGCTTGGCGTCAAGGAAATCGCCGCGCTGGCCGGGATGACGGCGTCGCAGGCGTATCCTTCCCTCATGTCCCTAGCAGCAGCGCCATCGCGCAGCGCAGCGATGGCCAATACGAACTGGGTTCCTGACGTTTCAGCTGGGCCTTGCGGCGCTGCGCCGGCTTGTACCGGTGGAACGCGCGGTTTCGCGTCGCCACCGGTCAGGTGACCTCTATCGCGGTCTCGGACCTAACGCAGCATCTGCCGCCCATGATCGTGTCGCACTTGGTCGGGCTGCCGGATTTCGGCAAGGAAAGCACGCTGAAATGGGCCTCGGCGGCATGTGACGTTCCGGGCGTTCAGAACGAGCGTGGGCCGCAGCCGGTCGCGGCCATCAAGAAAATGCGCGCCTTCATTAGCGGACAGGGAAACCCTGATACGCTGAAGCCGGGCAGCTGGACGTCCCGCATCCTTGATCTGCTCGATCAGGGCAGGCTGGATGTCGATCTCGCGCCTTTTGCGCTCCGCGATTACATCAACCCCAGCCTCGATCCGACGATTTCGCTCACCGGCCAGCCGATCTCTCAATTGTCGCAAAACCCTGCGGAATGGGACAGGCTGCGCGACAACCCCGATCTTTGCTGTTCTGCGGTGCACGAGGCACTGCGTCAGGGCTGCGGCGCGCGAGCAGGTCGCGGCAGGTATCTTGGCGCTGATGCTGACCTCGCCGCAAGGCGCCCGCTGCCCAAGGCTAGCCCCGGCGCCCACATCGATGTGCATATCCGCGACGGGCTGGTGCGGCAGTATTCGCTGATCAATGACACCGCGCCGGCCTACCGGATCGCTGTGCACAAAGAGCCGAAATCGCGCGGCGGCTCCATCGCCATGCACGTGCGTTTTGCGCCCGGTAGCGCGATGACGATCAGCCCGCCGCGCAACAATTTCCCGCAGGAGGAGGCCGCCGCGCAATGCATCCTGTTTGACGTCGGAATCGGCATGACGCCGGTGCTGGCAATGGCATGGGCAAGCCGTTTGAATGCCATTTCTCGGCCCGCTCGCGCGACCTGGCGCCCTTTGGGGCAGCCCGAACAGCTTGCCCTTTGACGATCGGATCGGCATCTATCTCGACGATCAAGCCGCGCCACGCCTTGATGTACCCGCGTTGCTGAGAACGGCGGGGCCCGGCACCCACGCCTAAATATGCAGCCCGCGCGGCTATACGTATCACCTGATGGCACGCGCGGAGGCCGCTGGCTGCGCGCCTGAAACCATCCACGTTGAACATTTCGGCGCAGAGATCGACATTAAGGACGAGTCGTTTGAATTAATTGCGCAAAATTCGGGAAAGACGCTGCAGGTCGCGCCGGATGAAACGATCCTCTCGGCGCTCAGGCGCGTGGGGATCACCGTTCGGACCTCCTGTCAGAACGGCGTGTGCAGCAGTTGCCTGATCCGGGCTCTGGAGGGAAAGCCCGATCATCGCGACCCGGTGCAAACCGACGCGAAGAAGGCGGCGAATACGTCCATCGCGGTCCGTGGTTCGCGCAGCAAGACCCAGCGACTCGTTCTGGATATCTGATGGATCGCACACCGGCGGTCGTAATTTTCGAACTCACCGCAATGGCTTGCCGATTGCGGCGCGCGGAGCGCATGGGCCGATCATGCCAGCTTCACCGCCCCGACCATCCCGACCGAGACCAATAAGCTGCCCATGTCCGCCATCACCGACGGGTCCTGACAGGATGCAGCCCGGCAAAAGCCCTGGCCGAGGCCACGTTTCGAAGTATGGCAATGCCCAGTTGCGCCGCATGCTCTGGCTGGCGCGCCCTAAACGCGCCGTGGTCAAACATGACTCCCCCTCTTCAAGCGGCGAGCCCAAGGGAGCGGCAGGTCACGGTGACCTCGACGCCCTGTTGCGCGATGGCACCACCCCGATACCTGCGCCGAGTGGCACCGCCAAACACAAGACTTCCGCCAGCTTCACGCCCCCCATCCTGATGTGGTCGTGGCGCTCCAACGATGGGGGGGCAAAGTCGCCAACAGGCCTGGCGAGGCATTGAAGGTGATCTAGCACAGCGGCGGGGAACTGAGGCCGGTGGAACGATCTGGCCGCGCGTTGGACTTGTTGCAGAGCTGCGCCGCGCCCTTCATCTTGCCAGATAAACTCCGGGGGGCCCGCAGGGCGGGGGCAGCGCCCCCTCGGCCCCGCCGCCCCGCGCCAGCGTATGTGATGTGACGGCACGGCTGTCAGGCATGGTGCGGGGCGCATGGGCGAACAACTCAATCGGGCCCCAGCCGGTCGGCGTGGCGCAGGCTAGGGAACAGCCGCAGATACACGGCGCAGACCGCCAGCGCGGCAACGCCGCCTGCTGCCACCGCCACCACCGGACCAAGGAACGCCGCCATGCTGCCCGCCCGGAACGCGCCCAGCTCGTTGGAGGCGCCGATGAACAGCACGTTCACCGCGTTGACCCGCCCGCGCAGCGCGTCGGGCGTGTTTAGCTGCACCAGCGAGGCGCGGATCACCACGCTGATCATGTCGGCCCCGCCCAGCACCGCCAGCGCCAGCACCGACAGCCACAGATTGGCCGACAGCGCGAACACCACCGTGGCGATGCCGAACACGGCGATCGACCAGAACAGCTTGGCCCCCGCGCCGCCGGTGATGGGCTTTGATGCCAGCCAGCCGCCAACCATGATCGCCCCCACCGCCGGGGCGGCGCGCAGGATGCCAAGCCCGGTGGCATCGGTTCCAAGGATATCGCTGGCATAGACCGGCAACAGCGCAATCGCGCCTCCCACCAGCCCCACGAACAGATCGAGCGAGATCGCCCCCAGCAGGATCGGCTGCGCCAGAATGAACCGAATGCCAGCGGTCAGCTCGTCCCGGCCCTGCTTGCGCGGGGCGCCGCTGTGCTTTGGCTTTGACACCAGCAACACCAGCCCCACCGACACCAGCGATGCCGCCCCCGCCACCGCATAGGCCAGCCCCGGCGCGAGGCCATACAGGATGCCCCCCAGCACCGGCCCCACGATCATCGAAATCTTGAAGGCCGAGCTGTTCAGCGCCAGCGCGGCGGGCAGATGCCGGGCGATCACCAGGTTGGGGGCCAGCGACTGGCGCACCGGGTTGTAGAACGCCCGCGCGGCGCCAAACAGCGCCATCAGCGCAAACACATGCCCCGCAGACAGCTGCCCCGCCTGCGTCAGCCACAGGAAGCCCATCGAAATCACGGCCATCACCACAAGGCAGATCCCCATCAGCCTGCGCCGGGGAAAGCGGTCGGCGGCGGCCCCGGTGATCAGCACCAGCGCCAGCGCCGGCAGGAATTGCGACAGCCCGACCCATGCCAGATCCATCGGATCGCCGGTCAGTTCGTAAAGCTGCCAGCCCACGGCGACGGTCTGCACCTGCACCGACAGCCCGTTGAAAAACAGCGCCGCCAGAAAACTCGGGTAGCCGCGATTGCTTAGGACGGCCCAGCGGTTCATGTCGATCCTTTCGCAAAACTGCGCCGATGTAACGCCGCGCCGGGGGCGGGGCCAATCCCTCAAATCTCTGCGTGTCATCGGAAAATCGCGCCGATCATGGCGCAAGGGCTGATGCAGCCGCGCGGGGCGGAATCGGGGTCAGCCCTGCCGGATCCGCGCGAGGATCTGCACTTTGTGATCCTGCCCGCCAAAGAACACCGCCAAAAGGTCGATGCGCCGGGCGGTCTCGTCGATGCGAAAGTAAAAGATCGCGCGGCGCCGGGTGACCCAGCGCAGCCCGTCCATCACCTCGGGCCACAGCGTGCCCTGATGCGGCTGGCGGGCCAGCGCGTCGATGTCCTCTTCGATGCCGTGCAGACGGTTCACCGCCTGATCAAAGGCCTCCTGCGGCGATGCGCCCAGATCGCCGTAAGCGTTCAGCAGATGGTCGAAGATCGACTCGAGATCCCGGCGGCAGGCAACCGCGCGCCGGATCTCATAGACCATGCGCGGCGCGTTTGCGGGCGATCATGTCTTGCGCGGCGCTGCGGGCGGGGTCGGTGTCATCGAACGGGCCATTGGCGCGCTCGGCGAAAAAGGCGCGCAGCGCGGCCAGTTCTGCCGCCTCGCGTTCGGTCTCCTGTTGCAGCAGATCCAGCCCGCGCTGCACCACCGCGCTGGCGCTGGCAAAACGACCTTGCTGCACAAGCGCCCGGACAAAGGCATCTTGCTGGTCGGACATGGAAACCGAAGCCTTGACGGACATGGTGCGCCTCCCGTTGGTGCTACTGAGTAGTATAGGCGCGCGCCCTGGCGCTGACAAGCCTTGCACACGCCGCCAGAGGCCGCGCCACGCTGCAACGGCGCGACCGAGGACGGATCAGCGCCGGTAACAACCGGGGGAATAGGGCGGGGGGTCATGTCTTTGATCAGCGCCTTGGCCCGTAGCGCTTTGGCGCCGGGGCGGGCTGATCGTGGTCGCTTGCGTTGATCCGGTCTTACGCGACGCGACGGCGGCGCAATCAGCGCCTACGCGACAAGACGGCACAGGCGGGGCCTGACAGAATAGCGGCCCCGCTGAGTGGCAAGCCGATCAGTTGAGAGCGTTCCACTCGCGCTGCAGGGTCTTGTGCAGTGCTTCACCGGTTTCGCCGCGTGCCATGGCATCTTCCGCGACGCGGCTCATGTGCAGCGCTTCGCTGAAGGCTTTGCCAAACCGGGCAAAAAAGCCAAACGGGTTGAAGTGGACGCGGGGGAAGTGGGTCAGGTCGAGATGGGCCATTTCGGAGCTCCGTGCAGAATCTTTGTTGCCTCGAATCTAGGGCATGCTGCGTCGCAGCACCACCGAACGCTGGGTCTTGCCGCCATGCGCTCAGTGCATGGCCAGACGCGGCCCCGCCACCGCCGGGCAACCGACAAGACCCCGCAAAGGCAGCGGCGGCGGGCGCATGAATTCACCCGCGATGCGACAAATTCTCGCCCAAGTTCGGGGCGATACCCATACTCGCCCGCCAATTTCCGAAGGACACGGCATGCTTGACGCAGAATTCGACAGCTATGTCGGCGAGTACGCCGCGCAGCACGCTCAGAGCATTCGCCTGTCGGGGGAAACGCCGGGTTATTTCGCCGAGTACAAGATCCGCGAACTGGCCCGCATGGCGCGGGGCTGGGGCTATAGCGACCCGCAGATCCTTGATTTCGGCAGCGGCATGGGCAACTCGTTGCCCGGCCTGCGCAAATATTTCCCCGGCTCGAAGATCAGCGCGGCGGATGTGTCGGCGGGCAGCCTTGCCGCCGCGCAGCGCCTGCACGGCGCGCGCGAGGCGCAGCTGTTGATCGGTGCGGGCGGCATTCCCGCCCCCGATGCCAGCTTTGACATCAGCTTTACCGCCTGCGTGTTCCACCACATCCCCGAGGCCGAACATCTGCGCTGGCTGAGCGAACTGCGCCGGGTGACGCGCCCCGGCGGGCGGCTGGTGATCTTTGAACACAACCCGCTGAACCCGCTGACCCGCCACGCGGTGCGGATCTGCCCGTTCGATGTCAATGCCGTGCTGATCGGATCGGGCGAGATGCGCGCGCGCATGATCGCGGCGGGCTGGGACGCGCCGAAGGTCGATCACCATGTGTTCTTTCCCCGCGCGCTGTCGCGGCTGCGGGGGCTGGAAAACGCCCTGCGCTGGTGCCCGCTTGGCGGGCAATACGCCGCCTATGCGCAAAGGGGCTGACCGATGAGCGCCGCCGCCACGCCTCTGACCGGCCAGATCTGGCGCTATGGCGCTGTCGGGCTGGTCAACACCGGATTCGGACTGGCGCTGATTGCCGCGCTGCATCTGGGGCTTGGCCTTGGCCTGACGGCGAGCAACGCGGCCGGGTACCTGTGCGGCTGGCTGATCTCGTACCAGCTCAACCGGCGCTGGACCTTCCGTCATCGCGGCGCCGTGCGGCGCAGCCTTGTCGCCTACGGCGCGCTTGTGCTGGTTGCCTTTGGCATCAGCCTGTCTCTGGTGGCCGGGGCGCTTGCGCAGGGCTTGCCCTATCTGCCCGCGCAGGCGGCGGGCGTGTGCCTTTACAGTGCCATTGTCTTTTTCGGAGCCCGTCATGTCGTATTTGCAAGCCATTGACCCCGCGCCCGCCGCTTTGCGCGCGGTGCCCGAGCTGACGATTGTCGTGCCCTGCCACAACGAGGAAGCCGCGCTGCCACCTCTGTTCCGCCGGCTTGAGGCGCTTAATGACGATCTGCTCGGGCAGGGGCGGCTGACCCGCCCGCTGCGGCTGCTGCTGGTCGATGACGGCTCGAGCGACCGCACATGGGAGCTGATCGAGCGCGCCCGCACCACGCTGCCGGTGCAGGGCCTGCGCCTTGCCCGCAACCGGGGCCACCAGACCGCGCTGCTTGCCGGGTTGATGCAGGCGCAGACCGAGGTGGTCGTCAGCATGGACGCCGATCTTCAGGACGACCCGGCGGCGATTGCCGAGATGCTGGGCGCCTACCGGCGCGGCGCCGAGATCGTGTTCGGGGTGCGCGACCGGCGCGACAGCGACACATGGTTCAAGCGCCGCTCGGCCCGCGCCTATTACGCGCTGCTGGACCGGCTTGGCGTTGATCTGCTGCAGGATCACGCCGATTTCCGCCTGATGAGCCGCAAGGCGCTGAGCGCGCTGGCCGCTTACGGCGAGGGCAACCTGTTCCTGCGCGGCCTCGTGCGCGATCTGGGCTTTCAAACCGAGATCGTGCTTTATGACCGCGCCGCCCGCTCCGAGGGCGAAAGCAAGTACAGCCTTGGCAAGATGCTCTCGCTTGGCATCGAGGGGCTGACCTCGTTCTCGGTCAAGCCGCTGCGGATGATCGTGCTGGCCGGGATGCTGGTGGCGGGGCTGGCCTTTGGCTTTGGCCTGTGGAGCTTTGTCGAATGGACCATGGGGCGCACCACGCCGGGCTGGGCGTCGATTGTGCTGCCGCTAAGCCTGCTGGGCGGGATGCATCTGATCGCGCTGGGGGTGATCGGCGAATATGTCGGCAAGATCTACCACGAGACCAAGCGCCGCCCGCGCTACATCATCGACGAAATCGCCAGCCATGACGGCGCCACCCGCGCCGCGCCGACCCTGAAAAGCATGGCGCGATGATCGCCGCCGCCACAATGCTGCGGGGGCGCATCGCGCTTAACCCGGCGGCGCTGGCGCTGGGGTTCGTGCTGCTTTGCACGGTTCTGCCCTTGCTGCGCCACGCGCATCTGCCGCTGGTCGATCTGCCCAACCATATCGCCCGGCTGCATCTGGCGGCCACGGCCAGCGATGGCCCGACGGCGCAGTATTTCCGCTATGCCTTTGCGCTGGTGCCCAATTCCGCCGCCGATCTGCTCTGGCAGGGTCTGGGCCATCCAACCGACGTCGAACGCTTTGCCGGGCTGGTGATGGCCAGCGCGGCGCTGAACCTCGTGCTGGGCACCATGGTGCTGGCGCGCTACCTGCACGGGCGCTGGACGCTGTGGTCCGCCGGGGTTGGCCTTGTGGTCTACAACATGGCCTTCCTGTTCGGGTTTCAGAATTTCGTCTGGTCGCTGCCGTTCGGGCTGTATGCGCTGATGCTGTGGCTGCATCTGGAACCGCGCGCCACGTGGCTGCGCGTGGCGGTGTTCGTGCCGGTGGCGCTGGCGCTGTATCTGGCGCATTTCTTTGCCTTCGCCTTCTTTGCCGTCATGGTGCTGGGCCGCGAGGTGCAAACCCTGATCGAGGCGCGCGGCCGCGGGTTTGCGCGCCGCTTAGCGCTGGCGCTGCCGTTCTTGCTGCCGCTGGGCTGGCTGATCGTCTCGACACTGCGCGCGCCGCCCGCCGCATCCGGCAGCTTTACCAGCTGGCTGACGCTGAAGGGCTGGCTGCTGCGCTGGCGGCATCTGCTGCTGAGCCCCGATGCCGCGCCGTCCGATCCGATCAACCTGCTGGGCCTCGCGGCGACCTGCCTGCTGGGGCTTCTGGCGTTGCGCCTGTTTGCCCGCAGCGGGCCGCGCCTTGTGCTCGATGCGCGGATGCGCGGGGCGGTGATTGCGCTGGCGGCGGTGTCGGTGCTGGCACCGCAATGGCTCAACGGGGTGGCGCTGGTCGATATCCGGGCACCGGTGCTGCTGCTGGCGGCGATCTTTGCCGCAACCACATGGCAGGGGCTTTCGCCGCGCGGCGGCTGGCTGCTGGCGGCGGTGTTCGCGGTGCTGATCGCCGGGCGTGGGCTGTATTTCGACCGGATGGCGGCGCGCTATTCCGCCGATATCGAAGACATGTACAGCGTCGCCGAGTCCTTGCCGGCGGGCGCGCGGGTTCTGCCGCTGCGCGCGCCGGGCATGGAAAACGACCGGCTGTTTCATCACGCGCAGGCATTGCTGGTGGCGCGGCGCGATGTCTATGTGCCGACGCTGTTTCAAGGCGTTCACGCGCTGAGCCTGAAACCGCAATGGGCCGATCACGCCCACCCGGCGCTGTTTTCCATCGATCTGCGCCGGGCGTTGTCGCCAGACGACCCGGATCTGCCGCCGATCTTCCTGACCGGCGCTGTGCCCGAATTCGCCCGCGACTGGCAGCGCAAATACCACTATGCGCTGCTGTTCGATGCCCATGATCCCGCCGACCCGCGGCTGAGGCCCATCGCCCGGCAAGGCCGCATGACGCTGTTTGCGGTGCACCCCGGCCCCGGTGATCGTGTCGCCGTCATGACGCCGCAGGCTCGACCAGCACGCTGATGAACTGCACATGCGGGTCGAGCATCTCTTCGACCCCGTGCACCACCTCGGCCAGAAAGGTCAGGGAATCCCCCGGCTCCATCACGAACAGCTCGTCCCCCGAGCGGTAGCGCATCCGCCCGGTCAGCATATACAGGAACTCCTGCCCCGGATGCTGGAAGCGGGCATAGGGGGCGGCATCGTCCTTCATGTCGATCAGGTAGCTTTCGAACAGCCGCCGCCCGCCGAATTGCCCGCTGAGCAGCCGGTAGGCATGGCCGTGGCGGGTGCCGGTGCGCACCACCTCGGGCTGATCGGCGGCTTTCATCTGCTGCGCCGCGCCGGGGCGGGTCTCGGCAAGGCGGAACAGCTCTGACAGCTCGATCCCCAGCGCGCCGCCAATGCGGATCAGAACGTCGAGCGAGGCCGAGGTCTGCCCGGTTTCCAGCCGCGACAGCATCGCCACCGACACCTGCGCCACCGATGCCAGATCCGCCAGCGTCAGCTTCAGCTGCTGGCGGGTGTGGCGGATCACCCGGCCAAGGCGCTGCTCCATCGGCATCGGGCTGACCGCGACGCTGCGCCGTTCAAAGGCCTCGGCGTGGTCGCGCCGCAGCCGGTCGACGTCTGGGGGGTCTGTCTTGCTCAAGCCGGAATCCTTTGTCTGCGCCGGGAAAGGCTACGGTGCGAGCGGTGTAATGCAAAGAAAAGCGGCAGGAAATTTGCGTCACATGCAAATCTATTGCACAGGTGTTGACGTTTTGCGCATCCCGCGCCTAGCGTCGGGGCAGATTTCGCAACAAGGACCGAGCCACAGCATGACAGCAGACCTGCCAGAAATGAGCGCCTTCAAGGATATGCATGTCGGGCTGTTCGACCTTGACGGGCTGTTCTGCCACAAGTTGATGCAGGGGCGCAAAGCCGCGAAACTGGCCGAAAAGGGCTATAGTTTCTGCGATGTGATCCACGCATGGGACAGCGCCGAAGTGCAATGGGACGATCATCGCACCTATATCGACCGCCCGGCAAAGATCCATACCGGCACGCTGCGCCGCTGGCCTTTTGGCCCCGATGCCGGGCTGATGATCGCCGATTTCACCGGCGATTACGGCGTGCTCTCGCCGCGCAATCAGGCCGCGCGGCAGCTGGACAAAGCCGCCGCCATGGGCTTCGAGGTCACCGCCGCGTTTGAATATGAATTCTTCCTGCTGGCCGAGACCCCGGACAGCCTGCGCGCGAAGAACTACCGCGATCTGGACCATTTCGCCAAGAACAACCGCACCTATTCGCTGCAATCCGCCGCTGCCCATGGCGATTTGTTCGACGGGCTGCGCGCGGTGATGGAGACGCTCGATATCGGGCTCGACAGCCTGCACACCGAACTGGGGCCGGGCTGTTTCGAAGCGCCGCTGGCGGTGGCAAAGGGGCTCAAGGCCGCCGATGACGCGGCGCTGTTCCGCAATTTCGCGCGGGCGTATTTTGCGCGCCAGGGGCTGACCAGCGTGTTCATGTCAAAGCTCGATCCCGGCCTGTCGGGGCAATCGGGGCATTTCCATATTTCGCTGCAAAAGGACGGCCCGGCGTTCAGCGACCCTGCCGCGCCCGACGGGCTGAGCCAGACCGCCCATGCCTTTCTGGCCGGGCTGTTGCAGCTGATGCCCGAAATGCTGGTGCTCACCGCGCAGACCGTCAACGCCTACAAGCGCCTCGTGCCCGGCGCATGGGCCCCGACATGGGCCAGCTGGGGGGTGCAGAACCGCACCTGCGCCGTGCGCATCGTCAACGACACCCCCGAGGCGACGCGCATCGAATTCCGCGTGCCCGCCGCCGACAGCAACCCCCATGCGGTGATGGCGCTGTGCCTTGCCGCCGGGCTGCACGGCATCGAACAAGGGCTGACCCCGCCGCCGCCCACCACCGGCAGCGCTTATGACGTGACGCCAGAGCCGGCGCAGCGCTTTCCACGCGATCTGATCGAGGCGGCGGACCGGCTGGAGGCCTCGACCACCGCGCGGCAGCTGCTGGGCGATACCTTCGTCGATCACTGGGTGCGCTCGCGCCGCTTCGAGGTGCAGGATTACCTGCGCCACGTCTCGGACTGGGAAATCAAACGCTATATCGAGCTTTTCTGACGGAAGACCCCATGCTGGACACATCCTGCCCCCCCGATCGTAGCTGGTCCTGGCCGACCGCCATCCGCTTTGGCGCCGGGCGCCTGAGCGATCTGCCCGCCGCGCTGCGCGAGATGGGCGCAAGCAACCCGCTGTTTGTCACCGACGAAGGGTTGCTGCCGCTGCCCCCGGCGCAGGCCGCGCTGGCGGTGCTCAAGGATGCCGCCATGGCGCATGGCGTGTTTGCCGAGGTGCAGCCCAACCCCACCGGCGTTTCGGTGGAACAGGGCGTCGCGGCGTTTCGTGCCGGGGGCCATGACGCGGTGATCGCCTTTGGCGGCGGCTCGGCGCTGGATGCGGCCAAGGCGGTGGCGCTGATGGTGCACCAAAGCCGCCCGATCTGGGATTTCGAAGACATCGGCGACAACTGGACGCGGGTCGATACCAGCCGCACCGTGCCGGTCATCGCGATCCCGACCACCGCCGGAACCGGGTCCGAGCTGGGCCGCTCGTCTATCATCACCGACAGCGCGGCGCATCGCAAGCTGATCATCTTTCACCCGATCATGATGCCGCAGATCGCCATTCTTGACCCCGAGCTGACCGTAGGCCTGCCCCCGGCGCTGACCGCCTCCACCGGGATGGATGCGCTGTGCCACGCGCTCGAAACATGGATCACCCCGAATTTTCACCCGATGGCCGACGGGCTGGCGCTTCAGGCGCTGCGGATGATCAAGGATGCTCTGCCGCGCGCCTTTGCCGATGGCACCGATCTGGCGGCGCGGGCCGACATGCTGATCGCCTCGGGCATGGCCTGCGTGGCGCTGCAAAAGGGGCTGGGCGGCGTACATGCGCTCAGCCATTCGCTGGGGGCGGTGTATGATCTGCCGCACGGGTTGCTGAACGCGATCCTGATGCCGCATGTCACCGCGCTTAATATGCCCGCCGCCGAGGCCCGGCTGGCCGAACTGGCGCGGCTGCTGGATCTGCCGGGGCAGGGGGCGCAGGCGGTCATCGACTGGCTTGAAACGCTGCGCGATACGCTGGACATCCCGGCCTCGCTGCGCCCGCTGGGGGTAGACGAGACGCGGCTGGACGAGGTCGTCGCGCTGGCGCTGCGCGACCCATGCGCCGCCGCCAACCCGGCGCCGTTTGATGCCGAACTGGCGGAGGCCATGCTGCGGCGGGCACTGGGGTAAGCGCCCGCCCGGCTAGCCGCGGCGCGGGCCTGATGTGCTGACGCCATGGGTGCGCTGATGCCCGCCCGCGCCCGGTTCTGGATCGGCGGGCGGGGGCACGATGCCGCCGGCTTCGGGGGTCTGTTCAATGCCCGAAAGTTCCTCGCCGCGAAAGGCGGCCTCAAAGGCGCGCAGGCGCTTGTAGATCGACAGCAGCTCGACAATCGTGGTCCATGAATTGACGAGAAACTGAAAGGCGTTGCTGACCTGTCCGAAGGCGGTCAGGATCTGCTGCCACAGCCCCAGCGTGATCTGCCCCGCCACGATGGTCGGCACGAGGATGATATTGACGTAGATATTGTCGGCCTGAAGATACAGCCCGCGCGCCACGTTGAAATACATGTAGTGGAAATACAGCCGGAAATAGTTGCGCCGCACATTGCCGAACAGCTCGGTGACGGTGGGCGGGCTGGCGCGGCTGGCGTCGTCTTCGCCGTAGACCAGTTCCTTGCGATAGGCCGCCTCGACCCGCTGGTTGAGGAATTCCAGCCCCGGCAGCCGGATGCCCACCAGCGCCAGCAGCCCGGTGCCAAACGCCGCCCAGAACACCAGTGCGATGAACAGCGGATGCGGGATCACCCCGACCAGCGGCAATTCGGTGACATATTGCGACAGGCTCCAGAGCACCGGCAAAAACGCGATCAGCGTCATCACCGCATCCACCACCGACACGCCGAGCCCCTCCATGATGGTGGCAAAGCGCATGGTGTCTTCCTGAACCCGCTGCGAGGCGCCCTCGATCTTGCGGATGCGCGGCCAGCGCGACATGTAGAAATCATTCATCGCGGTGCGCCAGCGGAACACGTAATGGCTGACGAAAAACCGCGTGATCACAAAGACAAGCGTGGCGATCATGGCGATCTCGGCAAAGATCACCAACAGCCCGTACAGATCGGCGGCGCTCACCGTGCCATCGCCCGACAGCGCCGTCTGGAACTGGTCAAAGAACGGCCGTCGCCAGTTGTTGATGGCCACGCTGACCTGCACGCCCAGATAGGTGGTCAGCAGGATGAAGGCCGAGCCAAGGATAGACCAGCGTTGCCACGGGTGCGGGCTCAGGATGAACCACGCTGCCGCGAACAGCGCCACCCAGACGATATAAACCACGTAAAACCACAGGAAGGACGGGGTGTAGAAATACGAGATCCCGACCACCGGATCGCCGGTTTCGGGCAGATCGAACCCCAGCGCCGCGCCGATGCTGTCTCCGGGGCCGTACCACAGCAGCATTCCGAGCGCCGTCCAGATCAGCGCAGAGACAAAGAACAGTTTCGGCTTGGGGAAGAACGATTCGAACACGCGAAAGAACCTCGGGGGAGAAGGCGCAGCCAGGGCGCATGTTGTCGATGAGCGTGACTGTCACGCCAGCGCCGGTAAAGTCAAATCGCCCGATGTTCACGTTTCGGCGCGTGGCAGGGCGTTGAAAAAATTATCGTGAGGCAATAGGCGGCGCGCGCGGGCCGTGGCATACTGCGAGCTGGACTTCGCGCCGCCCTCGGGGGCGCGGATCTGCGCCTTGCCGGTGGCGCGTTCCAGCGCGGCGATGCAGCGGGTGCTTCCATGTTTTTTGATCCCGGTTCCTATGCGCCCCTTGGGGCGATGCTTCTGGTGGGCGGCGTGTTTGCGCTGTTCACGGTGGAACGCTTTCCCGCCGAGGTGGTGGCCCTTGCCGGGGTCGCGGTGGCGCTGGTCCTTGGCCTCGTTCAGGTTGAGGACGTGCTGAATGCCCTGTCCAACCCGGCGCCCGCCACCATTGGCGCGATGTTCGTGCTTAGCGCCGCGCTGGTGCGCACCGGCGTGCTCGAAGCCATGGCAGGGGCCCTTGGCCGTGGCATGGAGCGCCGCCCGCGCCGCACGGTGCTGGCGTTTTTCGTGCTGGCCGCAGTTGCTTCGGCCTTCATGAACAACACGCCGGTGGTGATGATCCTGATCCCGGTGGTGTTCGCGCTGTCGCGCCAGCTGGGCACCAGCGCCTCGCGGCTGTTGATGCCGCTCAGCTACGTGGTGATCATGGGGGGCACCTGTACGATGATCGGCACCTCGACCAACCTGCTGGTCGACGGGGTGGCGCGCCAGCAGGGGCTGGCGCCGTTTGCGCTGTTGGAAATCGCGCCGCTCGGGCTGGTGCTGGCGCTGGTCGGCGGCGGCTTTCTGGCGCTGGCCGCGCCGCGCTTCTTGCCCGAGCGCACGCCGCTGGCGCAGATGCGCGGCGGCGCGGCGCGCTCTTGGCAGGTCGAGCTGTTCGTGCCGGTGGGCTCGCCCCTGATCGGGCGCAGCCCCGCCGATGTGTCGGAATTCCGCCGCCCCGGCACCCGGCTGGTCGACCTGATCCGCGCCGATGTCTCGCTGCGCCGCGAGATCGGCGAGGCGCGGCTTGCGGCGGGGGATCGCATCGTTCTGCACGCCCCGGATACCGAAATCGCAGGCTTTCGCGACGGCTCGAAGAGCCTTGCCATTTCCGGCACGCAGGCCGCCACGGCGCGGCGCCATCAGATCGTCGAGGCGCTGATCAAGACCCGCACGCGGCGCTTTGCCAGCCTTGGCTGGCGGCGCAGCCACGGGGTCTATCCGATTGCGGTGCACCGGCATGGCAGCTCGGTCGATCTGGCGGATGAGGCGCTGCATCTGCGTCCCGGCGATACGGTGCTGCTGGATGGCGCGGGCGAAGACATCGCCCGGCTTGCCCGCGACGAAGATCTGGTCTTGTTGGCACCGATGCAGGCGCGGGCGTTTCGCCGTGGCCGCGCGCCGATTGCGCTGGCGGTGCTGGCGCTGGTGGTGGTCGGCGCAGCGCTAGAGCTGGCGCCGATCCTGCCGCTGGCGATCATCGGCGCGGCCATTGTGCTGCTGACCGGCTGCGTCGAGGCCGACGAGGGGCTGGGCAGCATCGACGGGCGGTTGCTCCTGCTGATCGTGGGGATGCTGGTGCTGGGCACCGCGATGGAGCGCAGCGGCGCGATGGCGTTGATCGTCGAGGCGATCTCGGGGCCGCTGCGCCATCTCAGCCCGCTGCTGGCGTTGGCGCTGATCTATGCGGTGACCTCGGTGCTGACCGAGATCGTCACCAACAACGCGGTGGCGGTGCTGATGACGCCGGTGGCGGTGGGCGTGGCCCAGACGCTCGGGCTGGACCCGCGCGCCTTTGTGGTGGTGGTGATGTTCGGGGCCAGCGCCAGTTTTGCCACGCCGATCGGCTATCAGACCAACACCATGGTTTATAACGCCGGTGGTTACAGGTTCACCGATTTCCTGCGGCTGGGATTGCCGATGAACCTGATCGCCGGGGCGGTCACGGTGCTGGTCGCGCCGCTGATCTGGCCGCTTCAGCCCTGAAGCGTAGCCCAGGCGGTGACAAACCCCTCGGCCTTGGAGCGCACCGTCGCCACGTCATCGCCCGGCTTGTACAGCGCCGAGCCAAGGCCAAACCCGGCCACCCCAGCGGGCAGGAAATCGGCCATGGTGCCCGGCGTGATGCCGCCCACCGGAAACAGCCGCGTGCCCGCGGGCAGGATGGTGCGGATCGCCTTGATCGCGGCGGGGCCGACCAGCTCGGCGGGAAACACCTTGAGCCCGCGCGCCCCGGCATGCAGCGCGGCATAGGCTTCGGTTGGCGTGGCGATGCCGGGAATGCAGATCATGCCCTTGGTGGCGGCGGCGCCGATCACCGCGGTATCGGCATGGGGCATCACCACCAGATCGGCGCCGATGGCATCCAGCCTGTCGACATCGGCCAGCGTGGTGACGGTGCCTGCCCCGACCAGCGCCTCGGGGGGCAGGGCGTCGCGCACCGCCTTGATGCTGTCGAAGGGCTCGGGCGAGTTGAGCGGAATCTCGATCAGCCGGAATCCGGCGTCGAAAAGCACCTGCGCGACGGGCACCGCTTCGGGCGGGGTCAGCCCGCGCAGGATGGCGACAAGGGGCAGGGCGGCGCAGGCCGCATCAAGGCGTTGGGCACGATCGGTCATGACTGTCCTTCAGGGATAAGCCCGGCGGCGCGGGCGAAATGATACAGCCCCAGCGGGGCGGGGTTTTCGATCAGCGCCGCTGCGCCAGCGCCGCAGATCTGGCGCAGCGCCGCATCGTAGCGCGCACAAAGCGCGCCGCCACCGACCAGCAGCAGCGCACCGCCCGCGTGCTGCGCAAGCCCGGCGGCTACCTCATGCCCGATCAGCAGGCCGGACATATATTCGGCCAGCGAAGCGCTTGGCAGCTGTCCGGTCAGGCCCAGCGTGCGGGCGCTGAACAGCTGATGGCTCAGCGCGCCGCCGCTGGCGGCCTCGGCGACACCGCGGGCAAAGGCATCGGGGTCTGGCGCGCTCTCGTCGGGCATCAGCCGCCCAAGGATGGAATGGGCGCGCAGCACGGCAAAGATCTCGCCGGTCATGTAGGTGGCAAAGCCGGTGACAGCGCCGCCCTGCACCTGCGCCCATTTGCAATGGGTGCCGGGCAGGATCAGCGTGGCGCTGGCCTGCCGGTCCGGATGCCCCACGATGGCCCCGGCGATCTGGATTTCCTCGCCGCGCATCACATCCGGGGGCGCGCCCGTCGGCGCATGGATCAGCCCCGGCGCGATCAGCATCTCGCCGCGCGGGGTCTGCACCCGCCCGGCGGCACCGCTCAGCTGCGAGACATCGGCGGGGCAGGGCAGGTAGGGCACCTCGGCCCAGCCCTGCGCGCTGCCGACCATGCCGCAGGCGACCAGCGGCGCGTCGGGCCAGCCATCGGTCAGCGCGCTCAGCGCAGCGGCGAAGCCATCGGCGCCGGGCTGCGGCAGATGCTGGATGCCATGCCCCGAGGCGCGGGTTTCAAGCACGCCGCCCCCCGGCGCGATGCGAAAGGCGCGCAGGCTCGAGGTGCCCCAATCAAGCGCAATCAGCGCGGTGTCGCTCATCTGTCTCTCCATCCAAGGGTCGTGCGGGCCGCGCCATGCGGCCGTTGGGGGCGGCGTCATCGCGGCGAGGTCGAGCCGCGCGCCATCATCGCAAAGCCCAGATCGACGCGCCGCTCGCTCACCGAGCCGGGGCTTTCGATCTCGGCCAGCAGCATGGCGATGGCGCGGGAACCGATCTCGCGGCGCGGCGTGGCGACGGCGCTCAGCGAGGGCACCATCTGCCGCGCCATCTCGATGTCATTGTAGCTGCAAATGCCCAGCTCGCGCGGCACGTCGATGTTGCGGGCGCGCGCCTCCATCAGGGCGCCGACGGCAAGGTCGTCGTTGTTGCACATCACCGCGTCGGTGTCGGGCGCGCGGTCGAGAAGCTGTTCGAGAAGCTGCCGCCCAAGCCCCACCGAAGAGGGCAGCGGCGTGGTGACGATGCGCGCCTCGTCATGCAGCCCGGCGGCGCTGGCGGCGTCGCGAAACGCCTCGAGACGGCGGCGCGCGCGCGGGTCCATCCGCGCCGACAGGAAGCCCAGCCGCCGGTAGCCGCAGGCGCGCAGATGCTCTGCCCCGGCCCGCACCGAGGCCAGCTGGTCAAACCCGACGCACATATCCACCGCGTCATCCGAGGTTTCCATGATCTGCACGATCGGGCAGCTCGCCTGTTCAAGCAGGGCGCGCGCGGCATCGGTCTGATCGCGCGACGAGACGATCATCCCGGCGGGGCGCTGGCTGAGAAAGGCGCGGATCAGGCCTTCTTCTTCCAGCGCGCTGTAGCGGTAATTGCCGATCTGGATGAAAAAGCGCGTGTCCTGCGCGCCGTCATAGACCCCGCGCAGCACGTCCGAGAACACGTTGTTGGTCAGTGAGGGCACCAGCAACCCGATGGTCGAGGTGCTGCGCGAGGCCAGCGCCGAGGCCGCCGGGTCGGGGGTATAGCCCAGCTTGCGCACCGCTTCTTCGACCTTGGCGCGGGCTTTTTGCGACACGATTCCGGGCGAGCGAATCGCGCGGGAAACAGTGATCGCGCTAACACCAGCCTCGCGCGCAACATCGGCAAGGGTGGGGCGGTCTGATCCTGCGCGCGATTTTCTGGGCATGGGCCGTGATCCTTTTGTTGCTGTCTTTCTTGCTGAAATATCGCGATGGTTCAAGCGAAACCGCCCTGCGCCGTGGATCGCAGGCGGGCGGAAAACTGCGGCCTCAGATAATGATTGCGCTGTCATTTATGCTGTCCTATGGTCCGCCCAGACCCGGCGCGCAGAGCCATGCGCCCGGGCCATGGATTCTTGGAGGAGCCCAGCATGTCCATTCTTTCCCGTCGCAGCCTGTTCGCAGGCGTTGCCATGACCCTTGCCCTTGCCAGCACAGCGCAGGCACAGGAATACACCTTCCGCATCCAGTCGTCGGACCCGGCGGGCAACACCAACTTCCTGCTGCAAAAAGAGTGGGCGCAGATGGTGTCGGAAAAGACCGACGGGCGTATCGCCGTCGAAATGATGCCGGTGGAAACCATCGTGGCGCATTCCGAAACCATGGACGCGGTCGCCGCGGGCATCCTTGATGGCCATTTCACCGACACATCCTATGCCTCGGGCAAGGACGCGGCCTTCGGGCTGATCGCCAACCCGGTCGGCGCATGGTCGGACCCGTCGCAGATGTTCGATTTCATGGCGAATGGCGGCGGCAAGGAGCTGATGAACGAAATGCTCGAACCTTACGGTTTGCATTTCATCGGCGCGACCACGCCGGGGCTTGAAGCCTTCGTGGCCAAGGTGCCGCTGGACGGGGTGGCCGATCTTCAGGGTCTGAAGCTGCGCGCCCCCGAAGGCATGGTGCAGAACGTGTTTGCTGCCGCTGGCGCCGCGCCGGTGAACCTGCCGGGGTCCGAGGTGTTCACCTCGCTCGACAAGGGGGTGATCGACGCCGCCGATTACAACACCTTCTCGACCAACGCCGCGCAGGGCCTGCATGATGTGGCCAAACACCCGGTCTATCCCGGCTTCCATTCGATGCCGCTGATCGAAGTGTCGGTGAACCTGTCGAAATGGAATTCGCTGCCCGACGATCTGAAGACCGCGATGGAAGAGTCGGTGGCGGAATTCGCCGTCTACCAGTCGCAGACCGTGCATGAGCGCGACATGGAAGCGGCCAAGGAAGCCGAAGCCAGCGGTGAGATCACCATTCACGACTGGTCTGATGAAGAGCGCGCCAAGTTCCGCGCCATCGCCCGCAGCCAGTGGGAAGATGCCGCCAAGGCCTCGGCCAACAGCCAGAAGGTCTATGACCTGCTGACCGCCTATCTGATCGAAAAGGGGCTGATGGAGGAATAATCCCCATCCTGCCCGTTGCCCCCGGCCCCCTCTGGCCGGGGGTTTTCCGTTTCCCCACCCGAGGCCGCCATGTCCGACATCATCGACGAGACACTCGCCAATCACAACAAGACCCCCGAGGCCGCCCCCGAAGCCGGGGCGTTTGGCCGGGCCGTCAACGCGGTGGGGGTGCTGTTTGCCATCGGCATTCTCGCTTCCGCCGCGCTGCTGATGTACGAGGTGGTGCTGCGCTACGCGTTCAACGCGCCGACCAAATGGGTGCATGAAACCGTGGTGTTCCTGAGCGCCATCGCCTTTGTCTACGGCGGGCTTTACGCCGCCGCGATCGACAAGCACATCCGCGTGGTGATCTTCTACGATCGCATGTCCGAGGGGCTGCGCAGGCTGTTCGATGTGGGGATCTCGGTGATCTGCCTCGTGGCGTCGGTGTTCTTCGCCTGGGCGGCGTGGCTGAGCGTGAAGCGCGCCGCATGGACACCGCAGGGCGAGTTCCGGCTGGAAACCTCGGGCTCTGCGTGGAACCCGGCCTATCCAGGGCTGCTCAAGATCTTTCTCCTCGTGATCCTGATCCTGCTGGCGATCCAGTTTGCGATCTTCACGGTCAATTACCTGCGCAAGAAAGCCGACTGATGGAATTCCTTGATTTTCAGGCGATGGGCATTGGCGGCGCGACGCTGGCCATGTTCATCATGCTGCTGGTGCTGCTGCTGACCGGGATGCCGCTGGCCTTCGTGACGCTGCTGGTGGCGCTGATCTTCGCGCTGGGGTGGTTCGGGCCGATGGCGGTGCCGCTGATCACCTCGCGGATCTTCAGCTTTGTGAACAGCTTTGTCTTCGTCTCGGTGCCGATGTTCGTGCTGATGGCGGCGATCCTCGACCGATCCGGCATCGCGCGCGATCTGTTCGATGCGATGAAGGTGCTGGCCGGGCGCATCCGCGGCGGCGTCGCCATCCAGACGCTGCTGGTGGCGGTGGTGCTGGCCGCTATGTCGGGCATCATCGGCGGCGAGGTCATCCTGCTGGGCCTGCTGGCGCTGCCGCAGATGCTGCGGCTGGGTTATGATCGCAACCTTGCCATTGGCGTGTGTTGTGCGGGCGGCGCGCTTGGCACCATGGTGCCGCCGTCGATCGTGCTGATCATCTACGGGCTGACCGCCAACGTGTCGGTGGGCGATCTGTTCAGCGCCGCCTTCATTCCGGGGCTGATGCTGGCGAGCTTTTACGCCGCCTATATCCTGATCCGCGCCTATCTGAACCCGGCGCTGGCCCCCATCGCCGAACCCGAAGACATCAGCCGCCGCGAAAAGCTGCGCCTGCTCAAGGGGCTGTTCCTGCCGATCCTCGTGGTGATCTTTGTGCTGGGGTCGATCTATGGCGGCATCGCATCGGTGACCGAGGCCTCGGCCATCGGGGTCATCGGGGTCACGCTGTCGACCATCATCCGCGGCGAATTCAGCGTCGAGCTGATGATCGGCGCCGCCAAGCAGACGCTGCGCACCGTGGGCATGATCGTGTGGATCGGCATCGGCGCCTCGGCGCTGGTGGGGGTGTTCAACCTGATGGGCGGCATCAACTTCGTCTCCAGCCTGATCACCGGCATTTCCGACGAGCCGATCGTGGTCATCCTGTTCATGATGCTGATCCTCTTCGTGCTGGGCATGTTCCTTGACTGGGTGGGGATCGCGCTGCTGTGTATGCCGATCTTCGTTCCCATCGTGCGCGAGATGGGCTACGACCCGGTGTGGTTCGGCGTGGTGTTCGCAATGAACATGCAGGTCAGTTTCCTGTCTCCGCCGTTTGGCCCGGCGGCGTTTTATCTCAAATCCGTGGCGCCGCCGGATATCTCGCTCGGCGACATCTTCCGCTCGCTGCTGCCGTTCATCGCGATGCAGGTTCTGGCCGTCGCGCTGCTTATCATCTTCCCCGGCATCACCGGACACTAGGAGCCTTGTCATGACCGACCCCCGCAAGCTGCGTTCGACAAGCTGGTTCAACGATCTTGGCGACCCCGAGATGACGGCGCTGTATCTGGAACGCTATCTCAACTACGGGCTGACCCTTGACGAGCTGCGCTCGGGCAAGCCGATCATCGGCATCGCCCAGACCGGCAGCGACCTGTCGCCCTGCAACCGCCATCACATCGAGCTGGCCAAGCGCACCCGCGACGGCATCATCGCCGCTGGCGGCGTGCCGCTGGAAATCCCGGTGCACCCGATTCAGGAAACCGGCAAGCGGCCCACCGCGATGCTGGATCGCAACCTTGCCTATCTGAGCCTTGTCGAAAGCCTGTTCGGCTATCCGATCGACGGCGTGGTGCTGACCATCGGCTGCGACAAGACCACGCCCGCGCTGCTGATGGCCGCCGCCACGGTGAACATCCCTGCCATTGCCTTCAGCGTCGGGCCGATGCTGAACGGCTGGCACAAAGGCGAGCGCGCCGGCTCTGGCTCGGTGATCTGGAAGGCGCGCGAGAAATACGCTGCCGGCGAGATCGACGGCAACCAGTTCCTCGACATGGCCGCCGCCTCGGCGCCGTCGGTGGGTTATTGCAACACCATGGGCACCGCCAGCACGCTCAATTCGCTGGCCGAGGTGCTGGGGATGCAGCTGCCCGGCTCGGCCTCGATCCCGGCGCCCTACCGCGAGCGCGGCCAGATGGCCTATGCCACCGGCAAGCGCATCGTCGACATGGTGCATGAGGATCTGCGCCCGTCGCAGGTGATGACGCGCGAGGCGTTCGAGAATGCCATCGTGGTCAATTCCGCCATTGGCGGGTCGACCAACGCGCCGATCCACCTTGTGGCCGTCGCCCGGCATCTGGGCATCGAGCTGACCAATCAGGATTGGGAAAGCGTCGGCTATGACGTGCCACTGCTGGCCAATGTGCAGCCTGCGGGCGCCTACCTGTCCGAGGATTTCCACCTTGCGGGCGGCCTGCCCGCCGTGGTGGCCGAACTGCTGCGGGGCGGGCTGATCCCGCACCCCGACGCGCGCACCGTCACCGGCGACAGCTTTGCCGGGCTTTACGCCGATGCGCCTTGCGAGAACGCCGATGTGATCCGCCCGCTCGACAAGGCGCTGACGCCGCATGCCGGGTTCCTCAACATGACCGGCAACCTGTTTGACACCGCGATCATGAAGACCTCGGTGATCACCCCGGAATTCCGCGGCCGCTACCTGTCGGACGAGGCCGATCCGATGGCCTTCGAAGGGCCGGTTTTCGTGTTCGACGGCCCCGAGGATTTCCACAAGCGCATCGACGATCCGGCGCTTGGCATCACCGCGCAAAGCATCCTTGTGATGCGCGGCGCAGGCCCGCGCGGCTATCCGGGCGGGGCCGAGGTGGTGAACATGCGCCCGCCCTCCTACCTGATCAAGCAGGGCATCCGCGGGCTGCCCTGCATTGGCGATGGGCGGCAATCGGGCACCTCCGGGTCGGCCTCGATCCTCAATGCCTCGCCCGAGGCGGCGGCGGGGGGCAACCTTGCCATCCTGCGCGATGGTGACATGCTGCGCGTCGATCTGAACACCCGCACCGTGCAGCTGATGGTCGATGATGCCGAGATCGCCGAACGCCGCGCCGCGCTGGAGGCCGCCGGTGGCTATCAGGTGCCGCAAAGCCAGTCGCCGTGGCAGGCGATCTTTCGCGACCGGGTGCGCCAGTTCGCCGATGGCATGGTGCTGGATGGTGCGGACGAATTCCGCGACATCGGCAATGCCACGATGCCGCGCCACAGCCACTAGGGCGCAACTGCTGCGCCGCGCGGCAGCGCGCCCATCCCATGCGCGGTTCGACGCGGCCCGCGCCGGAACCCGCTTGCGGCGCGGACCCTGACAGGCAACATCGCACGGGCGGAGCAGATCCGCCGCCCGTGCAGCCTGAAAGAGACCTCATGACCCGTTCCATCCTTGCCGCCACCGCCCAGCTTGGCCCCATTCAACGCTCCGAACCGCGCGCACAGGTGGTCGCCCGGCTGATCGCTCTGATGGAAACCGCCCATGCCCGTGGCGCCCGGCTGGTGGTGTTTCCCGAACTGGCGCTGACCTCGTTCTTTCCGCGCTGGCTGCTTGAGGGCGCGGCGCTGGATGCGTTTTACGAAACGCAGATGCCGGGGCCAGACACCCAGCCGCTGTTCACCCGCGCCCGCGAGCTTGGGGTGGGGTTCTACCTTGGCTACGCCGAGCTGACGCCGGGCGGGCAGCGCTTCAACACCTCGATCTTTGTCACGCCCGACGGCGAAATCGCCGGGAAATACCGCAAGATCCACCTGCCCGGCCATTACAATTTCGAAGACTGGCGCGCCTTCCAGCATCTGGAAAAGCGCTATTTCGAACATGGCGATCTGGGCTTTGGCGTGTTCGACGCCATGGGCGGGCGCTTTGGCATGTGCCTGTGTAATGACCGGCGCTGGCCCGAGACCTTCCGCGTGCTGGGGTTGCGCGGGGCCGAACTGGTGATGCTGGGCTACAACACGCCGCAGCATTATCCGCAGGCCCCCGAACACGACCATCTGCAGGATTTCCACAACCACCTGTCGATGCAGGCCGGGGCCTATGCCAATGGCGCTTGGGTGATCGGCACCGCCAAGGCGGGGCTCGAGGAAGGCTGCGAGCTGATCGGCGGCTCGTGCATCATCGCCCCGACGGGCGAGATCGTCGCCCGCACGCAGGGGCGCGGCGACGAGGTGGCGGTGGCCGAGATCGACCTTGATCGCTGCACCGAGCTGCGCCGCAACATCTTCAACTTTGCGCTGCACCGCGAGCCGGGCGATTACGGCCCGATCTGCGAGGGCGCCGAGACCCGCGCCGCCACCCGCGAGGCCTATACCATGGCTGATCGCACTACGCGCTGAAATGCCACCTCGACGCGGCGCGCCCTCCGGGGGATGATCGGCCCCGTGGGCAACAGGGGGGCAGATATGGGCGCGACCCGCGTGAAGACCGCCATCTTGCTGCTGGCCCTCGCCGGGTTGACCGCAGGGCTGGCGCTGCACCTGTCGGGGCAGGCAGGGCTGGCGACGCTGGCGTGGTGGGCCGGGGTGCTGCCGGCGCTGACCGCGCTGGTGATCGAGATAGCGCGCAGCCTCGGGCGCGGGGAAACCGGGCTTGATATCGTCGCCGCGCTGTCGATGAGCGCGGCGCTTGGCTTTGGTGAAACCCTCGCCGCAGCGGTGGTGGCGGTGATGTATTCGGGGGGCACCTTCCTCGAAGGCTTTGCCGAGGGCCGCGTGCGGCGCGAGATGCAGGGGCTGCTGTCGCGGGTGCCGCGCAGCGCCACGCGGCACCGCAATGGTGCGCTGCAAGAGATCCCGCTTGACGAGGTTGCCCCCGGCGACCGGCTGCTGATCCGGCAGGGCGATGTGGTGCCAGTGGATGGCACGCTGGCCTCGGCCACTGGCTTTGTCGATGCCTCGGCGCTGACCGGGGAATCGCTGCCCCTTCGGCTGGAACGCGGCGGTGAGGCGATGAGCGGCGCCACCAACGTCGGCGAGGCGTTCGACATGATCGCCACCCGCCCGGCCCGCGACAGTACCTATGCCGGCATCGTGCGCCTTGTCGAGGCAGCGCAGCGGGCGCGCGCGCCGATGGCGCGGCTGGCGGATCGCTGGGCGCTGGGGTTTCTCGCGGTGACGCTGCTGATCGCCAGCGCGGCCTGGGCGCTGAGCGGCGATCCGATCCGCGCTGTGGCGGTGCTGGTGGTGGCGACGCCCTGCCCGTTGATCCTTGCGGTGCCGGTGGCGCTGGTGGCGGGGCTGTCGCGGGCGGCCCATTACGGCGTGCTGATCAAGGGCGCCCCGGCGCTTGAGGCGCTGGCGCGGATGCGGGTGCTGATCCTCGACAAGACCGGCACGCTGACCGACGGGCGGCCGCAGATCGTGTCGATCACCTGTCTTGGCGGGCAGACCGAGACCGAGATCCTGCGCCTTGCCGCCGCGCTGGATCAGGCCTCGCAACATCCGGTGGCGCAGGCCATCGTCGCTGCGGCGCAGGCGCGCGGGCTGGCGCTGCCGGTGCCATCGGGCGTGACGGAACATCCCGGCGAGGGGCTTGTCGGGCAGATCGAGGCGCAGCGGGTGATCGTGGGCGGCGAAGGCTTTGTCGCGGCGCAGATCGGGGCGAACCCCGGCGGCACGGCGCTGGATGCAGGCGCGGTGCTGGTGGCGGTGGCGGTTGACGGGCGCATGGCGGGGCATCTGGTGATGGCCGATCCGCTGCGCGCGGGCATGGCGCAGATCCTGACCGGGCTGCGCCGCGAAGGCATCGCCCGCATCGTGCTGGCCACCGGCGATCGGCGCGAGGTGGCCGAGAGGGTGACGCAGGGGCTTGGGCTTGACGGGCTGAGCGCCGGGATGACCCCGGGCGGCAAGGTGGCGCTGGTGCAGGCCGAGCGCGCGCAGGGCCCGGTGATGATGGTTGGCGACGGGGTCAATGACGCACCGGCGCTGGCGGCGGCGGATGTCGGCGTGGCGATGGGGGCGCGCGGCGCGGCGGCCTCGGCCGAGGCGGCGGATGTGGTGCTGCTGGTGGACCGGATCGACCGGCTTGGCGCGGGGCTTGCCATCGCGCGGGGCGCGCGCCACATCGCATTGCAAAGCGTGGTGGTGGGCATCGGCCTGTCGGTGCTGGGAATGATCGCCGCCGCCTTTGGCGCGCTCAGCCCGGTGCAGGGGGCATTGCTGCAAGAGGTGATCGACGTTGCGGTGATCCTCAACGCGCTGCGGGCGCTGCGGATCGTGCCACGGGTCTGACCGCAACCGGCATCTTCGGGCAGACAGCAGAGACAATGCGCCGCGGGTCCACAGGGAAGACGGCGGTATCAGGGCGCGGCCCAAACGGCGCCATCGCCCCGCAAACCCTGTCTGCAATTGCGTCTGTGCGGCGCTTGCGACACAATAGACGAGCGGGCGCATGGGGTGACCGTTCGGGCATTGCGCAGGGCCCAGTATGACCCTTTCGAAAGGACGCGGCATGAAGCCGGAGCAACGGCGGGAACTGATCGTGCAGCTTGTCGAAACGCTGGGTGAGGTGCATGTGGATGCGCTTGCGGAGCGATATGGCAGCTCGCGGGAGACCATCCGCCGCGACCTGAGCGCGCTGGATGCCAGAGGGCGGCTGCGCAAGTTTCACGGCGGGGCGCGCGGCATCGCCGCGCCGGGCGAACCGGGCCTGACCGAAGGCCCGCTGGATGCCCGGCTTGCCACGCTGAGGGTCGAAAAAGACGCCATCGGCCAACGCGCCGCCACGCTGTTCGGCGAAGGCGCCACGCTGTTTGTCGACACCGGATCGACCACCATCGCCTTTGCGCGCGCGCTGGCCCGCCGCCGGGGCCTGACGGTGATCAGCAATTCTTCGCAGATCGCGGCCGCGCTGGCGCAATCCGACGGCCGTCACCGCCTGTATCTGCTGGGCGGAGAGATCGCCGCCGAGGGGCGCGAGACGCTGGGCGCGCTGGCCATCCAGCAGCTTCAGCAATTCACAGCCGAACATGCGGTGCTGACCATCGGCGCCATGACGCCGGACGGGATCATGGATTACGACCTGCGCGAAACCGAACTGGCCCGCGCCATGATCGCCCGCGCCGCCAGTGTCACGGTGCTGGCCGATCACAGCAAGCTGGACCGCGCCGCCGTCTTCGAAGTGGCCTCGCTTGGCAGCATCGACCGGTTGGTGACCGATCGCGCCCCGTCGCCCGAGATGGGCGCCGCGCTGCGCAGCGCCGGGGTCGAGGTCATCGTCGCCCCGGTGGGCCGCTAGCCCGCGGCCATGAGCTGGCGCAGCAGGCTGATCGGATGCTGCAACGCGCGGTTCGCAACCTTGGCGCTTTGACAGCGGCAGGAATAGCCCGTTGCAAGGATGATATCCGGCTCCGCCCCGGTTGCTGCTGCGGTGGCATCCTGCCACGACTGGGCAAAGATCGCCTCGGATGTGGCCCGGTTCACGGTCTCATGCCCCCACATGCCGGCCATGCCGCAACAGCCTGTTGCGGGGATGTGCAACGTGATGCCGAAGCGGGCAAAGACCTCCCGCCAGCCCGCATGTCCTGCCGCGCCTTGCACCCGCTCCGAGCAATGGGGCAGCAGCCGCACCCGCATCGGCGGCGCTTGCACCGTGTCGTTCACCAGCGCGGCCAGCAGCTCTTGCGGGCTGAGGGGGCGGGGGGTGCCCTCGGGGTAATCTGTTTTGTAACAGGCGGTTATCGCGGGTTCGATCTGTACCATGCGGGTGCCGGTGGCGTCGATGCGGCGCAGCAGATCGGCCTGCGCCCGGGCCTGCGCGGCGGCCCCGCGCACACGCCCGAGCACTTGGCGGGCCTTGCCCGAGGGGCGGTAGGGCGCAACGCGCAGGCGGTGGCCCAGCCTGTCCAGAACCTCGGCCAGATCGGCCACCAGCTGCGGTTCAAAGAACCGGGTAAAGGTGTCGGGCACCAGCACCACGTCGCGCGCCGGGTCCAGCGTTTCAAGGTCTCGCAACTGGTCCAGCGGCGGCGTATGCAGCGGCAGCGCCGGCAGGGCAGTCAGGCCGATGCGATGCATCAGCGCCGCCCCCGGCCCTTGGGTCATCAGGTTGGCCAGCCGGGGCAGGCGGGCGGCATAGGGCAACAGCGCCTCAAGCTGGTCGAGCGCGTAGTGGCGCAGCGGGCGGCGATGCCGGGCGTGATAGCTTTGCAGAAACCCCGCGCGCAGCTTGGGCACATCGACCCGGATCGGGCATTGGGTGGTGCAGGCGGCGCAGGACAGACAGCCGTCCATCGCCTGTTTCACATCCGCCTCGAAATCGGGATCGGCGGCACCATCAGGCCCGCCCTGCCGCAACCATTCGCGCATCAGCGAGGCGCGGCCCTTGGGGGAATGGCGCCGATCGCCGGTGGCCTTGTAGGACGGGCACATCACATCGCCCGCATCGCGGTTGAAACAGGCGCCATTGCCGTTGCAGGCAAAGGCCGAGGCATGATCCGCGCGCAGCCCCTCGGGCACCTGCCGGTCCATCTGCCCCCGCGTCGGCACGCCGTCGATCTGCCACAGGGCGCTGTCATCCGGGGTGGCGATCTTGCCCGGATTGAGCTGGTTGCGCGGATCGAACGCCGCCTTGATCTGTTGCAATGCGGGATACAGCGGGCCGAACACCTCGGGCACATATTCCGAACGCACCCCCTTGCCATGTTCGCCCCACAGCAAGCCGCCGTGCTGATGAACCAGCGCCACCACCTCGTCGGTGATGCGGCGGATCAGGACCTCCTGCGCCGGGTCGGTCAGATCCAGCGCCGGGCGCACGTGCAGCACGCCCGCATCCACATGGCCGAACATGCCGTAATCCAGCCCTTCGCGGTCCAATATGGCCCTGAAACCGGCGATGAACGGTTCCAGCCGTTCGGGCGGCACGGCGCAATCTTCGACAAAGGGCAGCGGGCGTTTGCTGCCCCGCGCCCGCCCCAGCAGGCCGACCGACGCCTTGCGCAGCCCCCAGACCCGCGCCACATCCGCGCCTTGGGTCTGCGTCACCGCAAGCCGCCCCGGTCCGGCGGCAAGCCTGTCGCGCAGGGTTGTCACGTGGTCCGTCAACGCGCCCGCATCCTCGCCGGTGAATTCGACGATATTCACCCCCGCCGCATCCGCCACCGGAAACAGATGCGCCACGGCGGCAAAGCCGGGTTCTTCGCGCGCCAGCCCCAGCACCCGGCTGTCGATGGTTTCGACCGAGGTCGCGCCAAGGCTCGCCATCTCGCGCGCATCGCGCAGCGCGGCCTGAAAATCGGGGTAGAACACCAGCAGCAGCGCGGTGGCGGCGGGGATCGGCAACAGGTTCAGCGTGGCCTCGCTGATCAGGGCCAGCGTGCCCTCTGACCCGCAGATCACCGCCGCCGGGTCGATGCGGTCACCCTGCCGGATATGGGCCAGATCATAGCCGGTCAGCGTGCGGTTGAGCTTGGGAAAGCGCTGCGCGATCAGCTCTGCCTGATCGCGGCTGAGGGTATCGAGCGTTTCCAGCACCGCGCCGCTGCGCCCGGTTCCGGGGACAAAGGGCGCGCGCTGCGTCTGGATCACCTCGCCCCCGATCAGCGCGGCGCGCAGCGACAGCACATGGGTCGAGGTCTTGCCATAGGCGCAGGACCCTTGCCCGCAGGCATCGGTCGAGATCATGCCCCCGATCGTGGCACGCGACGATGTTGACAGTTCGGGCGCAAAGAACAGCCCATGCGGGCGCAGCGCCGCATTCAGCTGGTCCTTGATGACGCCGGGCTGCACCCGCACCCGGCGCGCCGCAACGTCGATGTCAAGGATCCGGGTCATGTGGCGCGAACAATCCACGGTGATGCCGCCGCCCAGCGATTGCCCGTTGGTGCCGGTGCCGCCACCGCGCGGGCGCACGGTAACGCCGTGAAACTCGGGCTGGTCGAGCAGGCGGGCGATCAGCGCAAGGTCGGCTTCATCGCGCGGATAGACCACGGCGCCGGGCAGCAGTTGATAGATCGAATTGTCCGTCGCCATCACCACCCGGTCGCCGGGGGCTATGGAGACGGTGCCTGCAAACCCCTGAGCCGTCAGGGCTTGGGCAAAGTGTCGCTCGGCCTTTGTGGGCGGGGGCATGTGGCGCGTCATCGCAGAGCTTTCGGCTGGGGCGGCAGCGCCGCGGTGCGCGGAATTTTGACGCAGAGCGTGACCGAGTGCAACAATCGCGGCAAATTAAATGGGGCCGATATTGTGCATTCGGTTAGCAAAATGCACGTTCAGTCAATATGCTCCTTGGGGCTGACGATGGAGGTGGCGCTTGGCCCTTGAGACAGCGGAAGCGGATGTCGCGATCATCGGGGCCGGTGTCGTCGGCTGCGCCATGGCGCGTCGCTTTGCGCTGGAAGGCGCAAGCTGCGTGCTGATCGAAGCGGCCCCGGACATTCTGGCCGGGGCGTCCAAGGCGAACAGCGCCATCCTGCACACCGGGTTCGATGCGCCGGTCGGATCGCTCGAACAGACCTGCATGCAGGCGGGCTATGACGAATACCTGCAGATCCGGGGCGCGATGAACCTGCCGCTGCTGGAATGCGGCGCGATGGTCGCCGCCTGGAACGAAGACGAAGAGTCGCGCCTGCCGGATCTGCTGGCGCAGGCCCATGCCAATGGCGTGCCCGACGCGCGCCTGCTGAGCCGCGACGAGGCGCGCGCGCGCGAGCCGCACCTGTCCTCACGGCTGCGCGGCGCGCTTCTGGTCCCGCGCGAACATGTGATTGATCCATGGTCCGCGCCGCTGGCCTATGCCACGCAGGCACAGATGCTCGGCGCGCGCCTTCTGTTCAACGCCGCCCTGACAGGTGCGCGGCGCAGCGGCGATCTGTGGCACCTGACAACCGCCGCCGGAGAGATCCGCGCCCGCAGCGTCATCAACTGCGCCGGGCTGTATGGGGATCGAATCGAAACCCTGCTGACCGGCGCCGCCCGCTTCGACATTCGCCCCCGCAAGGGGCAGTTCGTGGTGTTCGACAAGGCCGCCGCCCGCTGCCTGAACAGTATCCTGCTGCCGGTGCCCAACGAGCGGACCAAGGGCGTGGTGCTGACCCGCACCGTCTTTGGCAACCTTCTGGTCGGCCCCACCGCCGAGGAACAGCAGGCGCGCGAGCGCCCCGATGTCACCACCCCGGAACTGAGCGCGCTGATCGACACCGCAACGCGGCTGGTACCCGGCCTGCGCGACATGCCGATGACGGCGGTCTACGCCGGGCTGCGCCCCGCGAGCGAGCGCAAGGAATACCGCATCCACGCCGATCACGAACTGGGCTATTTCTGCGCCGGGGGCATCCGGTCGACCGGGCTGACCGCCGCGCTGGGGATCGCGCGCCATGTGTTCGCGCTCTGGGCGCGGGCAGCGCGGCCCGTCGCGCCCCCTGATCCGCCTGTGCCGGTCATGCCCAACCTTGCCGAAGGTCTGACCCGCGACTGGCAGCGCCCCGGCCACGATGGCATCGTTTGCCACTGCGAGATGGTCACCCTGCGCGAGCTGCGCGCCGCGCTAGACAGCCCTGTGCCGCCGGGCGATTTCGGCGGGCTGCGGCGGCGCACACGCTGCGCCATGGGCCGCTGTCAGGGCTTCAACTGCCTTGCCCGCATCGCCACGTTGTCCGAAGGGCGCCTGCGCGATCCGATCCTGCCGGAGGATCGCAGATGAGCGAGGCTTGCGATGTCGCCATCGTCGGAGCCGGCCCGGCCGGGCTGGCCTGCGCCACCGAACTGCGACGGCTCGGGGTGGGCCGTATCGTGGTGCTGGAACGCTTTGACGAGGCGGGGGGTATGGCGCGCCACTGTGCCCATCCGCTGTGGGGGATGCGGGAATTTCGCCGCTTTCTTGGCGGCCCGGCCTATGCCCGCCGCCTTGTTGCCCGCGCCTTGGCCGCCGGGGTCGAGATCAGAACCGGCACCACCGTCACGCGCATCCGCCCGCACGGGCGGCTTGAACTCGCAACGCGCGACGGGGCGATGATCCTCGACGCCGCGCGCGTCGTGCTTGCCACCGGGGCCCGTGAACAGACCCGCGCGCAGCGGCTGGCGCCGGGGATGCGACCCCTCGGGGTGATGAACACCGCGGCGCTGCAAGCGTTCCTCACCTTGGAACAGCGCCGCCCGTTTCGCCGCCCGGTGATCATCGGCAGCGAATTGGTGGCATTGTCGGCACTGCTGAGCTGCACGCGCCACGGCATACGCCCTGCGGCGCTTGTCGAGACCGACGACAGACCGCGCAGCCGGGGCATCTTTATGGCGCTGTGCAGGCTGCTCGGGGTGCCGGTGCTGATGGGGGCGACGCTGCTGTCGATCGACGGCGCGGCGCGGGTTTCAGGGCTGCGCCTGCTCCTGCGCGATGGCAGCGAGCGGGCGCTGGCCTGTGACGGCGTGGTGTTTTCCGGGCGTTTCACCCCCGAGGCCGCATTGGCGCGCGACAGCGGCCTAACGCTTGATCCCGGCACGCAAGGGCCGTTGATCGATGCGGGCTGGCGCAGTTCGGACCGGCATGTGTTCGCGGCGGGCAACCTGTTGCACCCGGTCGAAACCGGCGGGCGCTGCTGGGCCGAAGGACGCCATGTCGCGCGGCGTGTCGCGCAGGATCTATCGCAGGGCTCGCGCCAGCGCGAGGCGGTCGATATCCTCCTTGGCGACGGGCTGCGCTATGTCGTGCCGCAGCGGATTGCGGCGGGGCAAACCCCCTGCACGCTGGTTCTGCGCGCAAATGGCGCCCTGCGGGGGCGGCTGGTTCTCAGCGATGGCGCGGGGCGTGAACTGGCCGTGGCCAGCCTGCGCAGCCACCCCGAACAATCGCTGCGGCTGCAGGTGCCCGCACTGGACAGGGCGGCGCTGTCGGGCGATCTCTACCTGAGGCTGGAGGGAGAGGGCTAAGCGATGCGGGTGCTGGCGCTGGATCAGGGCACAACCTCGACACGCGGGATCGTCGCCGATGACGCGGGACACAGCCGGATCGTGCTGGCGCTGCGCCATGCCCAGCATTTTCCGCAGTCGGACCGGGTCGAACACGACCCGGCGGAACTGCTGGCCAACCTGCGCGCGGTGATTGCGGCCGCCGGGCCGGTGGACGCCATCGCGCTGAGCAATCAGGGCGAAAGCTGTCTGGCTTGGGATGCGCTGAGCGGCGCGCCGCTCTCGCCGATCATCGTCTGGCAGGACCGGCGCACGCAGGCCCGTCTCTCGGCCATGTCCCGACACGCGGCGCTGGTGCACGAGCGTGCCGGGCTGCCGCTTGATCCGTATTTTTCCGCCGCCAAGCTGGGCTGGCTGCTGGACAACGTGCCCGAGGTGCAGGCGGCGCATCGCGCCGGGCGGCTGCGGCTGGGCACCACGGATGGGTTCTTTTTGCAGAACCTGACAGGGCGGGCGCAGACCGATATCAGCACCGCATCGCGCAGCTCGTTGATGGGGCTGGACAGCGGCGCGTGGGATCCAACGCTATGCGATCTGTTCGGGGTGCCGATGGACTGCCTGCCCGAGATCCGCCCGACGGTTGGTGATTTCGGCAGCATCGATGACACCCCCGTCACCGCGGCAGTGGTCGACCAGCAGGCCGCGCTTTACGGGCATGGCTGCCGCGCGCCCGGAGACGCCAAGATCACCTTTGGCTCCGGAGCCTTTGCGCTGGCCCTGAGCGCTGGCGCGCGGCCCGAAACTGCAGACAGCGGTTTGTTGCCCACGGTGGCCTGGCAGATCGGTGGGCGCACCGCCTATGCGCTGGAAGGCGGGGTGCAGGCGGCGGGATCGGCGGTGGAATGGGCCATGCGGATCGGCCTGCTCGACACGACCGAGGCGCTTGCCGGGTTCTCCGCGCCCCCCGCGATCGACCGGGGGCTGGTGTTCGTGCCCGCCTTGTCGGGGCTTGGCGCGCCGCATTGGGATGGCTCGGCGGCGGGGCTGTTCATCGGCATGACCGGGGCCACCACGCGCGCGGACATGGCGCAGGCGCTCATCGAAGGCATCGCCCTGCGCGCCGCCGAGGTGATCGCCCGGCTGGGGCCGCTGACGCGGATGTCGGTCGACGGAGGCCTGTCGCGTTCGCCGTATCTGTGCCAGTTTCTGGCGGATGTGACGGGGCTGCGCCTGATCCTTCCGGGCACGGATGAGCTGACAGCGCTGGGGGGCGCGCAGCTGGCGGCGCTCGGGCGGGGCGGTGCGCTGCCGGGGCCGCCGGTGCGGGGCGAGGTTGTCCCCCGCACCTGTGACCGGTCTGCCCGCATGGCGCGGTTCGCGCAGGCGGTGGATCATGCCCGAGGCTGGCGCGCGGCGCTTTAGCGCAAGTTCTGGTAGGGTGAGTGAGCGAGGCGCACGAACGGTCAGCATTCAGGCTGAAGAACTGACCGTTCGCGCGTATTCACCGGCGGACAAGCCAATATTTCCGGTTGCTCTGGCGGCTTGGAGGCACCTGACACCCCTAACCGGGCAGGGATGACACACCAAAATCCGCTGACGGGCAGCGTTTTTGCACCGAAACCGTCGAATCCGCGCAGATGTTGGCTCAAGCCCATCTTTCTTGATGACCTTCGCAAATCATGCAGATAGCTTGCCCGAAACCACAATTGGCGCAGATCTGGCCGCCCACCGTTGGGCCGCTTTGCCAGAGTGGTGATAGCGAAAAAGGAAGACCCCTCATGCCCAGTGCAGCCCAGCCCTTGCCCTTCACCTGCCGCAAATCCCCCGCGCGGGGCTCGCAAGGCGTTGTGGTAACCAACCATCCGCTGGGCACGGCGGCAGGGCAGGAGATGCTGGCCTATGGCGGCAATGCGGTCGATGCCGCCGTTGCGGCCTTGCTGGCGCTGACCGTGGTCGAGCCGATGATGGTGGGCATCGCGGGCGGCGGCGTGTCGCATCTGCGCCTGCCGGATGGGACGCATACGGTCTATGATTGCCTGTCGCAGGCGGGGGCCTCGGCGCGGGACGACATGTACACGCCGGTGTCGGACGCGCTGCCCGGTTACATGGAAACCGCCGGTCGGGCCAACCTTGTCGGGGCGGGGGCCGTGGCGGTGCCGGGCAACCTGCGCGGCTGGTGCGCGATGCACGCTGCCCATGGCGCGCTGCCCTTTGCCGATGTGATCGCTCCGGCGATCCGTCTGGCAGAGCGGGGCTTTGCGGTGACGCCTTACCTGTCGTCCAACATCACCCGCCACGCCGAAGACCTGTCGCAGGACGCTGAAATCGCTGGGATCTTCCTGCCCGGCGGCACGCCTGCACCCGTTGGGTACCGCTTGGTTCAGGGGGATTACGCGACAAGCCTTCGGCTGATCGCCACCGAGGGCGCCGAGGCGCTGCATGGCGGTGCCTTGGGGCGCGCCTTGGTGGATCGGCTGGGCGAGGCCGGGTCGGTGTCGATGGACGATCTGACCAATTATGTGGCGCGCGAACGCGAGGCGATCTTTGCAAGCTACCGGGGGCACCAGATCGTCGGCCCGCCGCCGCCCGCCTCTTCGGGGGTGCATGTGGCGCAGATGCTCAACATGCTGGAAAGCCATGACATGGCGGGGATGGGGTTTGACTCCGCCGAACGGCTGCACCTGCTGGCCGAGGTCATCCGCATCGCCTTTGAGGATCGGCGCGCCGCCTCGGGCGACCCGGATTTCGTCGATATCCCGGTCGAAAAGTTGATTTCCAAGGAGTACGCGGCGGCGAGTCAGTCGCGGATGCGTGGTCTTGGGGGAGAGAGCGCGGTGCCGCCGGGCTATGAAAGCCAAAACACCACCCATATCACCGTTGCCGACCGCGACGGGCGGATCGTGTCGGCCACCCACACCATCAACGGGCTGTTCGGGGCGCGCTTCGTGGTGCCGGGCACGGGGATCATCCCCAACAACTACATGTATAATTTCGACCCGCACCCCGGAAAGGCGCTGTCGATTGCGCCGGGCAAGCGGGTGCCGACCTCGATGGCGCCGATGATCGTGCTCAAGGACGGCGCGCCCAGTTTCGCGCTGGGGCTGCCCGGCGCGGTGCGGATTTTCCCATCCGCCATGCAGGCCATCGTCAACATGATCGATTTCAACATGACGCCGCAACAGGCGGTGGAGGCGCCGCGCATCTGGACCGAGGGCGCGCATGTGGAACTGGAACCGGATTACGCCCACCACAAACCGGCACTGGAGGCGATGGGTCATACCGTCACCCTCGTGCCCCATATCGGCGGTGGCATGAACATGATCGCCTTCGCGCCCGAGGGCGAGATGATCGGCGCGGCCTGCTGGCGCGCCGATGGCACGGTGGCGGCGATGGGCGGCGGTCTGGCCGCCGCCGGTATTTCATTTCACATCTGACACGATGGGGGCCGAAGCGAACCCATTGCGTGCGGGGTCAGTAGCCCCGCGCGGCGTCGGCGACATCGGCGCAGGTTCCGGTGTCGGCAAAGGTCTTCAGGTTGGCGGCGATGATCCGCCCTCCGGTGCCCGCATCGATCTGCGAGGCCACATGCGGGGTTACGGTGATGCCCGGATGATCCCAGAACGCATTGTCCGTGGGCAGCGGTTCGACATGGAACACATCCAGCGTCGCCTGTTTGATCTGCCCACTGTCGAGCGCGGCGATCAGATCGCCATCCACCAGATGCCCACCGCGCGCGCAGTTGATGACACAGGCGCCCGGCGCGAGCTTGCCAAACAGATCGGCGTTCAGGATGCCGGTGGTCTGCGCGGTCAGCGGCAGCAGGTTCACCAGAATCTCGCACCCGTCCAGAAACGCATCCATCGTCTCGGGACCGGCAAAGGTGTCGACGCCGGCGATGTCCTTGGGCGATTTCGACCAGCCGCGCGTGGTGAAGCCAAGCGCCGACAGGGTCTGCGCCGCCGCCGCGCCCAGATTGCCAAGCCCCATCACGCCCACCACCCGGTTGGGCGCAACGGGCACCACGATGGCGTGCCAGTCCTTCTCGGCCTGCGCCTGCAACTGGCGGGGCATGTCGCGGTGATGGCGCAGCACGTGCAGCGCCACGTATTCGCGCATCCGCTGGGTCAGATCGTCGCCCACGGTGCGGATGATCGGAATGCCGCTGGGCAGTTGTTCATCGGCCAGCACATGGTCGATGCCCGCGCCGATGGAGACCACGGCGCGCAGGTTGGGGAATTTGGCGATATCGCCGCTGCGCGGGCGCCAGACGACGGCATATTGCACCTCGGCCGGGTCGCTCACGGCGTCCAGCGCCTTGACGGTCCAGCCGGGCAGCAGGCCGGCCAGCATATCCACCCACCACTGGGTCTTGTCTTCGGCGGGAAGGTAAACGGCAACGGTCATGTTGTTTCCTTGATCTTGTCTGAAACTGTTTCGTTCATGGGGGATGTCGGGTGAATCTCAAGCAGCTTGAAGCCTTCTACTGGCTCAGCCAGTTCGGCAATCACCGCCAGACCGCGGAATTTCTGGGGCTGACGCAGCCAGCGGTTTCGGCGCGCATTCAGTCGCTGGAAAAGGATCTGGGCAAGGGGCTGATCGACCGCGCTGCGCCGGGGTTTGCGCTGACCGATCAGGGCATCGAGGTGGCGGAATTCGCGCTGCAATTCCTCAACCTGCGCGAGGCGATGATGGGGCGGTTGCGCGACAATCGCAAAACCACGCTGAGCGTCGGGCTCGCGGGCATGGCGGCGCTGACTTGGGGGCCGCTGTTGCGTTGCGCCGCCGAGGCCGACCCGGATCTGGAGCTGGATATCTACGCCGGGTCCGACCTGCAACTGCGGCGCTTTGTGGATTCGGGCACGCTGGATGCCGCCTTTACCGCCACCGGCGACCGGGTCAGCGCGGATTTCGCGGTGTGCTATGATGTGGGCTGGGTGGCGCGACCCGACGTAATCGACGGGTTGCCCCTGCCGATGTCGCCAGACCAGCTGCGGTTGCTGCCGCTGGTGCTGTATCCGAAAACCTCGCCCTTGTTCATGCCGGTGGCGGAATATGTCGAGGATATGCGCGACCGCCCTGCGCCGCGCCATTTCGGCAATTCTCTGTCGACCATCGCGGAAATGGTGCGCCTTGGCTACGGGGCCTCGGCGCTGGCGCTGACGGCGATGGAGCGCGACATCGATGCGGGCCGGGTCGTGCAGATCCCGGCCACCGAGACCTTGCCGCCGCTGCATGTGGCCTGCACCCACGTCAACCGCGCCCGGCGCAAACAGGTCGGCAAGGTGCTGAGCCTGGCGCGGGATGCGGCGTTCGAGTGGAGTGCAGGGCATGGGCGGTTTGCCTCTTTCATCGAGTTGTAGGGCTTAGCCCTTGAGCTTGTCGGCGACCATGGTCGAGGCACCCGACATCTTGCCCAGATGCAGCCCGTCGGTGATCTTGGCCTCGTTGATCAGGCCGCGCTCGGTCTTCAGCTCGCCCTCGGCCAGCACCGCGTCAAGGTCTTCGGGGGCGATGAACAGCACGCCGGATTCATCGGCCAGCACCGCATAGCCCGGCAGCACCGCCGCGCCACCGATGGACACCGGCACGTTGAAGCCGCCGCCGGTGTTGTAAAGCCGCGTGGTGACAGGGGACGGCCCGCGCGACCACATGGCGAAATCCTGTTCCTTGATCTCGGCCGTATCAGTGTGGGGGCCATCGACGCAGCCGCCTTCAAGCCCGATCATCGCGGCCATGCGGGTGACGCCGCCGCCCCAGCAGGCGTATTTGGTATCGCCCAGCCGGTCGACCGCGAGGAAATAGCCCGGCCCGCATTCGCTCAGGCAATGGTGCAGCAGCGTGCTGTCCAGCCCCGGAATGGCAAGGGTGGCGACGGTGGCGGCGATCACCTTGCCCGGCAGCACCGGCTGGATCGCCGGGGCGGCAAAGCCGAAGTGGTAGAAATGGCCGATGGTCGCGGTTTCCAGCTTGGCCAGCCGGTCGAGTTTCTCCTGCGGGATCTTCGTCGGCATCGGATTGAGTTTGTAGGTCAGGTTGGTCATGGATCAGGCTTTCAGTTTTGAGGGCCAAGAATAAGATCGGGCAGGAAGGTCACGGTCTGCGGCACATAGGTCAGCAGGATCAGCACGCCGATCAGCGGGATAAGCATGGGCAGCACGGCCATCGTCACCTTTTCGAACCGCACGCGGCCGACCTCGGCGACGATATAAAGGCCGATGCCCATGGGGGGCGTCGCGATGCCCAGCAGCAGGCCAAGCTGGATGATGATGCCGAAATGCACCCGGTCGATGCCATAGGCGTCGATCAGCGGCAGCAGCGTCGGCACAAGGATCAGCTTGGCGGGCACGCCTTCGACGACACAGCCGACGAGGATGATGAACACCAGCAGCAGCGCGAGGAACACGTTCTTGTCTTCGGTCAGGCCAAAGGTGAAATCCGCCAGCTTCTGCGGCGTCTGGTCGATGGCCAGAAGCCAGCCCATGGCGATGGAAAACGCGATGATGATCATGATGACTGCGGTCATCATGGCGGTGTCCGACAGCGCGTTGAAGAACGAGCGCCAGTTCAGTTCGCGATACCACAGGCCGATGGCGATGCAGTAGATACAGGCGAGCACGCCCGCCTCGGTCGCGGTGACGAAGCCGAACATGATGCTGCCAAGGATGATCGCCGGGGCGACCAGCGCCAGAAAGCCGTGCTGTGCGCTTGCCACGACCTCGCGCGAGGTGGCGCGCGGCTGGGTGGGGAAGTCTTCGAACTGGGCGCGGATGCGCACATAAAGCATCAGCGCCAGCCCCACCAGAATGCCCGGCACCAGACCGGCAAGGAACATCCGTTCGATGGATTGCTGGGCAAGGAAGGCATAAAGCACCAGCCCGATGCTGGGCGGGATCAGCGGGCCGATGACCGAACTCGCCACGGTGATGGCGGCGGCGAAATCGGGCTTGTAGCCGCGTTCGCGCATCGCCTTGATCTCGATCGCGCCAAGCCCGGCGCAATCGGCCACGGCGGCGCCGGAAATCCCCGCAAAGATCATCGACGACAGGATGTTGACCTGCGCCAGACCCGCCTTGAGATGCCCGACAAGCGCATTGGCAAAGGCAAAGATGCGTTCGGTCACGCCGGTGGCGTTCATCAGGTTTCCGGCCATGATGAAGAACGGCACGGCGGTGAGCGAGGCCTTGTTCACCCCCTCCAGCATCTGCTGTGGGATGATCTGCAACGCGTTGGAGAAATCAGAGGTCAGAAAGGTCAGCACCGTGGCGCTGCCGATCGCGATGGAAATGGGCACCCGCGCCAGAATCAGCGCGATGAAGGTGCCGAAGAGAATCCAGGCCATGAGTTATGCTTCCGGGTGATGATCCGTGACGTTTTCGGGCATGCCCGCCGCCAGCTTTGCGATGTCGAGAAGGGCGGTCAGAGCCACCAGAACGGTCGACAGGAACAGCGGCACCGACAACGCCAGCCGCGGCAGTTCGCCGCCCGCAGGCAGGATCGCGCCGTCATAGATGCCGTTCGATGTGGCGATCACCTTGGGAAGTTGCAGCAGCAACACCCCGGCAACCAGCAGCGTCGCCGCGTCCGAGATGATGCGGGTTGCCACCATGCCAGCGGCGCCGAGCCGTTCGGCCACGAAATCTACCCGCACGTCTTTCAGCCGGGCATAAAGCGCGAAGAAGCCGAAAAAGCTGAGCCAGATGAAGAACACCATGGTCCACGGCCACATCCAGTAGGGCGCAAGGCTCATCGGGCGCAGCGCGATGGTCGCCGCCGTCAGGCCGAGCATCGCCAGCAGGCACAGGTTGGACACCCACAGAAACGCGCCGCCCATCGTCCAGTTCAGCCGGTCAAGCCGGTTGAGGGCCCGCTGAAGCGGACCCTCTGGTTGGAATTCTGCGGGGATCACTGCGCGACCCGCGTGGCGTCGATGCCTTCAAGGAAGCCCTCGGGCAATTCTCCCGAAGCGGCCATCTGCTCGTAATAGGCGGTCATCTTGTCAACGAGCGGCGAGATGTCGATTTCGGTAAAGGTGGCGCCATCAGCGACCATGCGCTCGATGCTTTCATCCGCGACCGAGAACATCAACTCGCGCGACATCGCCCCGACCTCTTCATAGGCCTGCATCAGCCCGGCGCGGGTTTCATCGTCCAGCGCCTCCAGCGCGCTGTCATTGACCATGAAACCGATCGACTGCCAGTATTCATCCATGCGGGTGATATAGGGGGCGACCTCGTTGAAGCGCATGGATTCCACCAGCGCGATGGGCGAATTCACCGCCTGCACGATGCCCTTGGAAATCGACTGGTGGACTTCGGTCCAGGGCAGGGTGATGACCTCGGTGCCCAGCGTGTCCCAGGTGTCGATGGCAATCTTGTTTTCGTGCATACGGATCTTGAGACCTTCGTAATCCGCCGCCGAATTGATCGGCACGTTGGACACGGTCACGCGGTAGGGGCCGCGCAGCACCAGCGTCGGATCGCCCAGCGGGCGCACGCCCGAGGCCGCGGCAGCGGTGTCGAACCATCCTGCGACAAGATCCGAGTTCATGAACCGTCGCCAATGGTCGTAGTCGTCAAACGCATAGGGCGCGGCAAGCCAGCCAAGCGCCGGCTCCCATTTCTTCATGTAGCCAAAACCTTCGGCGTAGACCTGCACGATATTGGCCTGAAGCTGTTCCAGAACGGCGTTTTCCTTGCCCAGCTGTTCGTTGGGATAGACGGCGATCTTCAGCTCGCCGCCGGTGTATTCCTCGGTCAGCTCGGCGAATTTCTCGAACACCTGCCCCTCGGGGCTGTCGACGGGCATCTTGGTGGCCATCTTCCAGGTGGTCTCGGCAAAGGCGGCGCTGCCGAGCAGCGTGGCCATGGTGGCAAGTCCAAGGATGGTGCGGGTCATGTGGTTTCTCCGTGTTGGGGGGATGGTGCCGGCTTTGGCCGGTCTGGTTGGGATCAATCGTGCAGGCCCTTGGCGACATGGTCGCGCACCAGCCCGGCGCCGATCTGCGCAAGGCGCTTGATCAGCACATCGCCGGTTTCAGCCGAGCACAGCGTGGGGTTGCAGCCGTAAGCGCCGGTTTCGGTCGCTTCCAGCGCCTCGATCGGGGCCTGAATCTTGGCGCCGTCATAGACGATGGACGAAAAGCCGCCGATATCCAGCCCCTTGATGGTGCTGCCGGTGGGCGCCTCGCGCACCAGATCCTTGCGGATCAGGTCGGGGTAGAAATGCAGGCCGACCGAGGTCAGCGGATCGCCGCCATGCCCCGAGCTGGCCTTGGCCTTGTCGGCGCCGATCAGTCCGGGCAGCTCGCCGTACGCCACCTGCCACAGGTACATCGAGGGCACGAACAGCCCGGCCTTCTGCCGCCAGCGCAGCGCCACCTCGGTGATGGCCGGAACATTGCCGCCATGGCCGTTGACGATCATCAGCTTGCGGATGCCGTGGCGGTCGAGGCACCCGAACATATCATCCAGAATGCCGCAAAGCGTGGCGTGGCTGATCGAGATTCCGCCATGGCTCGATTCGAAATAATCCTTTCCCCCGAAGGGGATAACCGGCGCGACAAAGGTCGGAACGCCATCGGCGCGGGCGGTCTTGGCGATTTCCATCGCCATCAGGTCGGCGGCCATGTAATCGCCCATCGGCGCATGGATGCCCTGATCTTCGAGCGAGCCCATGGGCAGCAGCACCACGGCCTGTGAGTTCAGCTCCTCGCGGGCCTCTTGCGAGGTCAGCTCTGCCATGCGGATCTTGTCGATCATGTGATTGGTTCCTTGCCTGTCATGTCTCGTTGCGGCCACTGAAGCGGTCATGGCGAGGGGCGTCCAATTCAAACGGGTTGCCCCCCGATAGAAGAAATTTTCCGGGCGCGGGGCCGGTTACAGCCCCGGCTCATAGCGCCAGTTGACCAGCAGTTCGGACACGCTGGCGCTGTTGGGCAGGGTGATGACCTCGGCCACCAGCCGGGCGAGATCCTGCGGCTGGGTGATCTCGTGGCGGGGCAATTCGTCATGGCGCAGGGTCATGTCGGTGGCGACAAAACTGGGGCAAACGGCGCAGGCGCGCACGCCCTGATCCCACCCGGCCCGGCGCGCCGCATGAGACAGCGCCACGGCGGCGTGCTTGGTCATCTGGTACCCGGCGTTGAGCCCCAGCACGCGTTTCCCCGAGGCCGAGGCCAGTACGATCACCCGCCCCTGTCCCGATGCGCACAGCGCCGGCAGCGCGGCGCGGGTGAGGCGGAACGGCGCCTTGATATTGACCGACAAGAGCGCCTCGAGCGCGGCTTCCATCTCGTCATCGGGCTGGGGCGTGTCGGGCATCAGCTCCAGCGGGCCGCTGATCCCGGCGCTGTTGATCAGCGCGTCGATGCGGCCAAAGCGCGCGAGGGTTGCATCGGTAAAGCGGCGGGCGGCGCTTGGGTCGCTCGCCTCATACTCCACCACCAGCGGGCCATGTGCGGCCAGATCATCGGGCAGCGCAGCAGTGTCGCGCAGCCCCAGCGCCAAGCGATAGCCGCGCCCCGCCAGATCATGCGCGATGGCGGCCCCGATGCCGCGGCTGCCGCCGGTGATCATCGCAACAGGGGTCATGGCTTTCCTCCGGGTGTGGCCTTGATACAGGCGGCGTTCCAGCCGGTGCCGACCGACGTCAGCGGCGGCACGGCCTGCGCACAGGCGTCTTCGGCCAGCGGGCAGCGGGTGCGAAACGCACAGCCCGAGGGCGGGTTGGCGGGGCTGGGCAGGTCTCCGGGCAATACGCCATCGGCGCTGTCGGCGCGCGGATGCAACGAGGGCGTCGCCGCCAGCAGCGCCCGGGTATAGGGATGCGCGGGGCTGCCGAACACCTGTTCGGCGGGGCCTTCTTCGACGATACGTCCCAGATAGATCACCACGATCCGCGTGCACAGATGGCGCACCACGTGCAGATCGTGGCTGATGAACAGCATCGCCAGATCCAGATCGCGGCGCAGATCCATCAGTAGGTTCACCACCTGCGCCTGAATCGACACATCGAGCGCCGAGACCGGCTCGTCTGCGACGATGAAATCGGGGCGGGTCGACAGGGCGCGGGCCACGGCGATGCGCTGGCGCTGACCGCCGGAAAACTCATGCGGGCGGCGGGCGGCGGCCCCCGCGGGCAGGCCGACCTGTTCGAGCAGGCGGGCAACCTCGGCGTTGACCTCGGCGCGGGGCACGATGGCGTGGGTGATCAGCCCGTCGGCGATCTGCGCGCCGATGGTGCGGCGCGGATCGAGCGAGCCGAACGGGTCCTGAAACACCATCTGCATGCGGCGCGACAGCTTGCGCCGTTCCGCCCCGGACAGGCTGGCAAGGTCGCGCCCGTCAAAGCGCACGCCACCGCGAGACGGCGCGTCGAGCCCCATCAGGATGCGCCCGAGCGTAGACTTGCCGCAGCCGGATTCGCCAACGACACCAACGGTTTCCCCCTTGGCCACGCTGAGGCTTACGTCATTCACCGCCCAGACATCGCGGGCCCGGCCCAGCAGCCCTTGGCGCTGCGGGAAGTTGCGGCCAAGGTGGCTGGCTTCGATCAGGGGGGCGTTCGGGGTGTCTTGGGTCATGTGACCTCCTCCCAGCGCAAGCAGCGGGTGATGCGGTTTGGGGCGGGTGATGCGGCTTGGGGGGGGCGCTCGCGGCAGCGCTCCGTGGCATGGGCGCAGCGCGGGGCAAACCGGCACCCCGTCGGCATGGCATGGGGCAAGGGCACCGCGCCGGGGATGGCGGTCAGCCTTGTGGCGCCGCTTTCGGGAACGGAAGCGATCAGCGCGGCGGTGTAGGGGTGGCGAGGCCGGGCAAAGACCTCGGCCACCGGGCCTTCTTCGACGATTTCGCCGGCGTACATCACCGTCACGCGGTCGGCGATTTCGGCCACCACGGCAAGGTCATGGGTGACAAAGATCATCCCCATCCCCGGCGTATCGCGGCGCAACTGCGCGAACAGCGCAAGGATCTGTGCCTGAATGGTCGGGTCGAGCGCGGTGGTCGGCTCATCCGCGATCAACAGGCGGGGGTTGCTAGCAATCGCCACCGCGATCATTGCGCGCTGCCGTTGCCCGCCCGACAGCTCATGCGGGTAGGCGCGCAGGCGGCGTTCGGGATCGGGAATGCCGACCTGTCGCAACAGCGCCACGACGCGCGCGCTCAGCGCCTCGCCCGACAGGTTCGCATGCGCGGTGATCGCCTCGGCCACCTGATCGCCGATGCGCAGCACCGGGTTGAGCGAGGCCGCCGCATCCTGAAACACCATCGAGATTTCATCGCCGCGCAACTGGCGCATCGCCTCTTCGTCAAGCGTGGCAAGGTCGATGCGCGTCCCGTCGCGGCGGGTATAGAGCGCCGATCCGCCGGTCAGCCGCAGCGTGTCGGGCAGCAGGCCGGTCATCGCTAGCCCGGTCAGCGTCTTGCCAGAACCGCTTTCACCGACCAGCGCCATGGTCTCGCCGGGACGCACGCTGAGCGTGACGCGGCGCACCAGTTCAAGGTCACGGGCGGCGATCGACAGATCGGTGATCTCCAGCAGCGGGGCATCCTGCGGCGCAGGAAGCGGCGTCAGCGGTTTCTTCGGGCCGCGCGGGCGCAGCCACAGCGCGCCGCCCGCAGTGATGGCGCGCGGGTCCAGCGCCGATTGCAGCCGGTCGCACAAAAGGTTGAAGGTCAGGATGGTGCCCGCCAGCGCCAGCGACGGCCAGACCAGCAGCAGGGGGGCCAGTTCCATCGCGCCGCGCGCCTCGCGGATCATCAGGCCCCAGGACGGGGTCGGCGGCACCACGCCAAGGCCCAGAAACGACAGCCCGCTTTCGATCACCATGGCCGAGGCCACCACCAGCGACATCTGCACCAGCAGCGGCGGCAGCACGTTGGGCAGGATGGTGCGCAGCAGGATCTTCAGCGGATGCGTGCCCATCGCCTGCTGCGCGGTGACGAAATCAAGGCTGCGCACCTGCTGCGTCGCCGCATAGACCACGCGGGTGTAATTGGGCGTATAGAGAATGGTCAGCGCGAGGATCAGCGGCCATGTCCCCGCCCCAAGGATCGCCACCACCAGCAGCGCCAGCAACAGCGGCGGCAGGCACAGGATGATTTCCACCGCGCGCACGGTGAACAATTCCACCACGCCGCGAAAATACCCCCCCAGCAGGCCCAGCATCGTCCCCGCGATGGCGGCCAGCAAGGCCGAGCCCACAGCGATGAACAACGAGGCCCGCCCGCCCCAGATCAGCCGGGACATCACATCGCGGCCAAACCCGTCCTGGCCCAGCCAGTGGGCGGCGGATGGCCCCGAGAAGCGGTTCGGAATATCCATGCCGCGTACGTCTTGCAGCGGCAACACCGGGGCCAGCACCACCAGCGCGAAAACCAGCGCAACGATTGCGCCCGGAACGATCAGTTTGCGTGTCGATCTTTTCATCTTAGCGCCCCAGCGAAATGCGCGGATCAAGCGCGGCATTCACCACATCGACCACGAGGTTGAGCAAGACGAACAGCACCGAGATGGTCATCACGATCCCCACCACCTCGGGGTAATCGCGCGCATCGACGGCCGAGACGAGGTAGCCGGACAGACCCGGCCAGTTGAAGACGAATTCCACCAGAACGGTGCCTCCGATCAGGGTGCCCATTTCCAGCCCCAGCACCGTCAGCACCGGGATCAGCGCATTGCGCACCACGTGGCGGCGCAGCACGGCGCGCACCGGCAGGCCCTTGGCGCGGGCGGTGCGCACATAGTCGCGTTGCAGCACCTCGAGCACCGAGGCGCGGCTCATCCTCGTGATCACCGCCAGCAGGCTCAGCGCGACGGTACCGGCGGGCAAGAGCAGTAGTTTGAGATGTTCGGCAGGGTCTTCGGTAAAGGCCACGAACCCCCCGGCGGGCAACCAGCGCAATTGCTGCGCAAAGATCAGGATCACCACCGAACCGACCACAAACACCGGCGTCGACAGCGCCGCCGATGCGAATAGCGAGATCACCGCATCCGCCTTGCCATCGGCGCGGATCGCCGCGTAGGTGCCCAGCGGCACGCCGATGCCGGTGGCGATCAGCGCGGCGGCGATGATCACCTCGAGCGTGCGGGGCAGGCGCAGGGCGATCTGTTCGATCACCGGCGCGCCGTCGCGAAACGACACGCCGAGATCACCGGAAAGCACTCCGGCCATATGGTCCAGATACTGCTGCCAGAGCGGAGCGTTCAGCCCCATCTTTTCCCTCATCGCCGCCACCGCCTGCGGATCGGCGGCGACGTTGCCGCCACTGAGCAGCAATTCCGCCGGATCGCCGGGGATCAGGTGCAAAAGAAGAAAGACGATTGTCACCACGATCCAGACAAGGAACAGCGCGACAAGGCTTCTGAAAGCAATGTATCTGAGCATCGGTTCCGCTTACCCGAGCATCGCCGCTTCCAGCGTGAAGCCGGAATAGAAGGTCAGCTGGCCGGGCATGTTGGAGAACCCGCTGACATTGCCGGCAAGGCCGTAGCCCTGTTCACGCCAGCACAGGCCCATGATCGGCGCGGTGTCGATGGCGATCTGTTCCAGTTCCTTGTAGATCGCCTTGCGCTCTTCGGTGTCGAAACTGGCGCGCCCCTTGGCGAAAAGCGCCGAGATCTCGGGGGTTTCCAGCCCGTAGCTGCGCACATAGCTCAGCGGCAGCGCGCCATCGACCACATTGGCAAGCCCGTCGGGGTCGTTGTTGTCGGCCGCCGTGCCCATGACGGCGATGTCATAGGCGCCCTCGTTGCCCTTTTTCACCCGGGTCGACCATTCGGGCAGGTCCAGCGTGACGTTGACGCCGATCATCGACAGATAGGCCTGACAGACCTCGGCGGTGGATTGGTGCATGCCGTATTGCGCGGTCGACAGCATGGTGCAGTCAAAGCCGTCGGGATAGCCCGCCTCGGCCAGCAGCGCCTTGGCCTTTTCGGGATCATAGGACCATTCGTTGGCCAGATCGGCGTTGTAGAATTCCGACGCATCGGCGATCGGCAGATGTTCCAGCGGCGCGCCCCGTTCGTAAAACGCGGCGGCGGCGATGTCTTCGCGCTTGATGGCGTGCCCGATGGCCCGGCGCACCAGCGGGTTGTCGAACGGCGCCTTGGTGGCGTTGAAGGTCAGGTACATGAACGGCCCGAAGGTGGTGTCGAGCTGCAATTCGGCGTTGTCGCCAATTTGCGCCATGGCCTGCCACGGCACGTATTCGACCACATCGACATCGCCCGCTTCCAGCGCCGCGACGCGCAGGTTTTCATCGGCATAGACGATGGCGTCGATGCCCGCGACCTTGGGCATGCCCTCCTTGTAGTAATCAGGGTTGGCGACGACGCTGATCGACACGCCGCGATCCACCGAGGCCAGCTTGAACGGCCCCGCGCCCATCAGGCTGTCGCGTTCAGAGCCCTTCTTGGCGATGCACATGTTGTAGTTGGCAAACCAGCCCGGCAGCACCGCCTGCGGTTCGGCGGTCTTCATGATGACGGTCTTGGCGTCGGGGGTTTCCACCGAGGTGATGCTGGCAAGCTGGCCCTGAAGATAGGCGGCCGAATCCGGCTTTTGCGCCTCGAGCACGGTCCAGGCGACGTCTTCGGCGGTGACGGGGGTGCCATCGTGCCACAGCGCGTCGCGCAGGTGGAAGGTCCAGTCGCCCGCCTCGGACACTTCCCAGCTTTCGGCCAGTTCGCCCTGCATGACGCCGTCCTTGTCATAGCCCACGAGGCCGCGGTGGCACATCATCTTGATGGTGCCCGCCGCCGTGCCGCTAGAGGTCCAGATGTCAAAGCTGGGCGGATAGGCCGACAGCCCGAAACGCAGCGTGCCGCCATCCTGTGCAAAGGCGCCCTTGGTGCCCAGAAAGCTCAGCGTTCCAGCCGCCGCGCCAGTGGTCGCCAGAAAGCCGCGCCGGTTCATCTTGGTCGTCATGGTCCAGTCTCCTTGTCGGTTTTGTTGCAGGCTCTTGACGGCCCCGAGGGTTTTAATTGGTTATTCTGCCGCGATCGGCGCTGCGTTGTCTTTTTGGTCCGCCACGCCATAGCCGCCCCCGCCGGGGGTGATGATTTCCAGCCATTCGCCGGCGCGCAACGTGCCGTAGCCGCGCTCGAACGGATCGCAATCCGGGCTGGTGACATAGCTGCCGTGACCGCCCGCGTCGCCGCCCTTCAGCCCCCAGGACCGGGATTTGTTGCGCGACACATCGACGTGCACCATGCAGTCTTCGGTGGCGCGGTACACCCGGCGCAGCCCCATGCCGCCGCGATGCTTGCCCGCACCGCCCGAGCCGTCGACCAGCTCGTAGCGTTCAAGGATCAGGGGGTATTCGCCTTCCAGCGCCTCGACCGGCAGGTTCGATGTGTTGGTGGCGTGCACATGGATGCCGTCCAGCCCGTCGGCGGTGGGACGCGCGCCGCCGCCGCCGCCGATGGTTTCAAGGTACACCCAATAGCTGCCCGCATCCGGCCCCGACTGGCGGGTGCCCGAGAACACCGCGACCGAGCAGGTCGAATTGGTGCAGGCCGACACGCGCTCTGGCACCGCCTGCGCCAGCGCCCCAAGGATCAGGTCCGCAACCCGCTGGCAGGTCTGCACCCGGCCATTGACCGCCGCGGGGTGGGCACAGTTGAGGATCGAGCCGTGCGGCGCGCGCACCGTCAGCGGGCGCGCAAGGCCCGCATTGGGCAGCACCGTGGGGTCGATCACCGATTTGACGATGTAATAGACCGTGGCCAGCAGCGCGGTGCGGGTCATGTTGATCGGCGCGCGGATCTGGGCGGGGGCCTCGAAATCAAGGCTCAGCTCGTCGCCCGCCACCGTCACCGTAACGGCAAAGGGGATTGGCTCGTCGAAATCGAGATTGTCGAACACGTCTTCGAACCGCCAGCTGCCATCGGGCAGCGCCGCGATCCCGGCGCGCATCTTGCGTTCGGCGTAATCCAGCAGCGCCTCGCCCGAGGCCAGCACCGTGTCGGTGCCATAGCGGGCGCAAAGCTCCTGAAACCGCGCCACGCCGACGCGGTTGGCGGCCATCTGGGCGCGCAGGTCCGACAGCCGCTCGCGCGGCACCTGACAGTTCAGCAGGATGATTTCCTGCACATCCTTTTGCAGCTCGCCCGCGCGGTAGAGACGGATCGGCGGAATGCGCAGCCCTTCCTGATAGATATGGGCATGGGCGCGATCGACGAAATCGGAATGGTGGGCAAGGTTCACCGTCCAGGCCACCAGTTCGCCATCGACAAAGATCGGCTCGGCCAGAACGATGTCGGGCAGATGGGTGCCACCGCCGCGATAAGCGTCATTGCCGACAAACACGTCACCGGGGCGCAGGTCTGCCTCGTCATGATCGGCCAGCAGCATCGGGATGAAATCAAGGAAGCTGCCAAGGTGGATCGGGATATGTTCGGCCTGACACAGCGTGCGGCCCTGCCGGTCGAACAGTGCGGTCGAACAATCGCGCCGTTCCTTGATGTTGGTGGAATAGGACGCGCGCACCAGCGCCTCGCCGGTTTCCTCGACGATGGACGAAAGCGCGGCGCCGATCACCTCGACCGAGATCGGATCAAGCGGGGTGGCACTCATCGGGGCAGCTCCAGAATAAGATTGTCGATGGCATCGACGCGGGCGGTGACACCGGGCGGGATCAGCGTTGTGGTGTCCATCTGCTCGACAATGGCCGGCCCGGCAAAGACCATGCCCGGCGCCAGACGGTCGCGCGCATAAAGCGTCGTTTCGGTGAATTCGCCGGTCTCGGGGTACCAGACATCGCGCGCCCCGATCACGGCGGGCGAGGCATCGGCGTCGCCCTCGGGGCGCTCGCTCAGCCGGGCCTTTTGCACAAGGCCGGTGGCCTCGGCGCGGAAGGTGACGCAGAGGATGCGTTCCTCCGGCACCGCAAAGCCGTACATCCGTTCATGCGCCTGCGTGAAGCCGCTGCGCAGCGCGTCCAGCGTTGCGTCGGTGACCGGGCCGTCGGGCAGGGGGATCGACAGCTCGTAATTCTGCCCGTCATAGCGCATGTCGATGCGGCGGGTCAGAACGCGGCGATCTGCGGGAATGGCTTCCTGCGTGAACCAGTCGGCGGCATCGGCATCGACGCGGGCCATGGCCTCGGCGATGGTCTCGCGGCTGTCGCTTTCCAGCGGGGTCAGGCGGGTGGCCGAGAAATCGGCGCGCAGGTCGGTCAGCAGCAGGCCCATAGCGCAAAGAATGCCCGGGCTGCGCGGGATGATCACCGTGGACATGCGCAATTCCTGCGCCAGCCGCACCGCATGCAACGGCCCCGCACCGCCGAACGCCATCAGCGCGTAGTTGCGCGGATCATGGCCACGCTGCACGGAAATCACCCGGATCGCCTTGGCCATATTGGCGGTGACGACCGAGATGATGCCCTGCGCCACCTGCATCGTGCCCATGCCAAGCTGGTCGGCCATCTGGCCAATGGCAGCGACGGCCATATCGCGATGCACCTTCATGCGCCCATCAAGAATTTCTACCGGGTTTAGCACCTGCAACACGATATTGGCGTCGGTCACGGTGGGCTCGGTCGCGCCGCGCCCATAGCAGACCGGGCCGGGATCGGCGCCAGCGCTTTCGGGCCCGACCTTGAGCAAACCGCCGCTGTCGATGCGCGCGATCGATCCGCCGCCCGCGCCGACGGTGTGAATGTCGAGCATCGGCGCCTTGATCGGGTAGCCGTGGACCGAGGCTTCATTGGTCTGGCTGGTCTCGCCCCCAGCCATCAGCGCCACATCCGAAGAGGTGCCGCCCATGTCAAAGGTGATGATGTCGCCGTGACCGGATGCGTTGGCAATGGCCTGCGCCGCCACCACGCCGGTCGAGGGGCCGGACAGCACCGCGCGCACCGGGGTCTGCGCTGCGACCTCGAAGCGCACGACGCCGCCGTTGGATTGCGTCAGATGCGGTGCGACCGGCAGGCCCAGATCCGCAAGGCGCGGTGTCAGCCGGTGAATGTAGCGGTGCATGATCGGGCCGAGATAGGCGTTGACCGTCGCGGTGGACAGTCGTTCGAATTCGCGGAATTCCGGCGCGATTTCATGGCTGGCGCAGATGAACACGCCGGGCATTTCCTCCTCGACGATGCGGCGGGCGGCCTGTTCATGCGCCGGGTTCACAAAGGCATAGAGAAAGCAGATCGCCACCGCCTCGACACCGGCCTCCTTCAGGGCGCGGGCGGCGGCGCGCACCGCCTCTTCGTCCAGCGGCACGTCGACATCGCCGTTGCGCAGCATCCGCTCGGGCAATTCAAACCGCAGCTCACGCGGGACCAGCGTTTGCGGCTTTTCGGCGAACAGATCGTAGAGGTCGGGGCGTTTCTGGCGGCCGATTTCCAGCAGGTCGCGAAAGCCGCCGGTGGTCAGCAGGCCGACCTTGGCGCCGCGATGGGTGATCAGCGCGTTGGTGGCGACCGTGGTGCCATGGCCCAGATAGGACACCGCCGCCGCGGGCGACGCCCCGCCGCCGGCGCATTCGCTCATGCCTTCCTGCACGCCCTGCGCAATGCCGCGCGAGGGGTCATCGGGGGTCGAGGACACTTTCCAGATGGCGATCTGCCCGCTGGCTTCGTCGAACATGCACACATCGGTGAAGGTGCCGCCCGAATCGACGCCGACGCGCCAGGTGCCGTTGCGGGCGATATCCTGCGATCCGTCCATCATTTCTTGTGTGTCCTCATTGTGTCTTCTTCGTGTATACAAGAAGAGGGATTCGATTCTGTCCAGCCCTCGTTTTATTTTCCCGCGAGGACTGGGCGAGTTTGGCAGTGAGGTGACGAATGAATGGGCAGCAGGGCAGCGGCGGCGCAGAGACGGACGCGGCCAAAGGGATTTCGGCCCGCGAACGGGCCTATCGCGGCATTCGGGCCAAGCTGCTGAACGGTGATTTTCCGCCGGGGGGCTTTATCGAAGAGGTGGCGGCGGCCGAGGCGATTGGCGTGTCGCGCTCGCCTGTGCGCGAGGCGCTGAACCGACTGGCGGCAGAGGGATATCTGGAACTGCACCCGCGCCGGGGCGCGATGGTGCGCGGATTGAACGCTGCGGAATTGCGCGATCTTTACGAGGTGCGGCTGATGGTCGAGACCCATGCCGTGCGCAAGATCTGCCGCGAAAGGCGCGTCGTCCCGGCCGAGCTGACGGTTCTGTGCGAGCGGCATGAGGCGACATCGCCGGATGATTTTCTCGACTGCGTGGAAATCAACCGGCTGTTTCATCAGGCGATTGTGGCGGCGGCGGGCAACACGGTGCTGGTACAGGTGTTCGACGGCTTGCAGGCGCCGCTGGCGCGGGTGGCGATGCTGTCGCTGCAACAGGGCGTCGGCAAGACCGACATCATCGAAGACGAACATCGCCAGATGATCGCGGCTCTGAGCGCCCATGACGAAGCCGCCATCGTGGATCTGGTCAAGCGGCATCTCGATCTGATGCCACGGCTGGTTTCGGCGCTTCAGCGATGACAGGCACCGGAGGCGGCGAAAACAGTCAGGGATGAGCATGATCTTGGGCCACCGGCGTTGTGCAAGCTCCGGCGCGCGCCGGATTGCCCCGATCTGATCCGCTTTTCGGCGGCCCCGTCTAATTCAAAAGATTTATGACATGGCTCGAATTTTTTATCGGGCAGGGCCGGGCCATGGCGGCGCGCCAAGCCAGAGGCGGGCAGCAGCGATCCTTACGCCGGGCCGCGAACCGGTTGCGGGGGCGGCGATGCGCCGCCCCCGACGCGCTTTTAGTGCTTGTCCGACAGCGATGCCGCGCGCCAGTCGGGCGCTTCGTCAAACGGGTTCGAAGTATAGCCCGCATCGCGGATGGCGTGGATGGCGCAATATTCATCCCGCTCGGAAGCATCGCCGCTGACCCCGACGGCGCCGATGGTCATGCCCTCTGCGTCTTCGATCAGCACCCCGCCGGGAACCGGAATGAACCGCCCTTCGGAGGCCGCCGCGATGGCGTTCTGAAAGGCGGGGCGCGCCGACAGGTAGTCGCGGATGGTGCGGCTTGAAAACCCCATGCCAAGCGAGCCATAGGCCTTGCCAAGCGCGATGTTGAAGCGCAGCAGCCCGCAACCATCCGACATTTTCATGCAGACCATGCGCCCGCCGCTGTCCAATGCGACGACGGTCAGCGGCTTCATCCCCTCGCGTTTGCCGATGGCCAGCACATTGTCGACGATGGTTTCCGCCAGAGCGAGGGAAAGCGAAGAGGCAAGTTTCATGAGATTTCCTTTCAGCGCATGAGGTCCGGCAGCCAGGTGACGATCCCCGGAAAGGCCAGAAGCACGATGATGGTGATGACGTCGGCGACAAAGAACCATGTGATGCCCCTGAACACATCCGGCAGCGATATGTCCGGCCTGACGGCGGCGACGACGAAACAATTGAGCCCGATGGGCGGGGTGACAAGACAGATCTCGGCCATCTTGACCACGATGATGCCGAACCAGATGGAATCGAACCCCAGCGCCATCACGGCGGGGTAGACCACCGGCAGCGTCAGCAGCAGCATGCCGATGGCATCCATGAACATGCCCAGCACCGCATAGGCCAGAAGGATGCACACCATGATGACCATGGGCGGCGCATCGATGCCGACCACAAGGCTGGTGAAGGCTTCGGCCAGTCCGGAAAACCCGAGGAAGCGCACAAACACCGTCACCCCCCAGATCAGCGAGAAGATCATCACCGTCAGCTTGGCGGTTTCCATCAGGCTTTCGGTGATCGGCTTCAGCCCGGTGCCCCGCGCCAGCGCGACGCAAAAGATGATGCCCGCGCCCAATGCGCCCGCTTCGGTCGGGGTGGCCCAGCCCTGGTAGATCGCTGAGATGATGATGAACACCACCGCCATGATCGGCAGCAGCGGCGGCAGCGATGTGATCCGCTCGGGCCAAGTGGCGCGCTCGGCTTTGGCGATGCGAGGGGCCTGTTCGGGCTTGAGCAGCGCCCAGACCACGATGATGGCGGCATAGACCAGCGCCGAGACAAAGCCCGGCAGGAACCCTGCCAGCAGCAAGCGACCGACGGATTCTTCGACGATGATCGCATAGATCACCAGAATGGCCGAGGGCGGGATCAGCGTGGCCAGCGTACCGCCTGCGGCGACAACCCCGGCCGACATGCGCTTGTCATAGCCATGGCGCAACATCTCGGGAATGGCGACGCGGGCAAACACCGCCGAGGTCGCGGTCGAGGCCCCCGAGACGGCGGCAAAGCCCGCGGTGGCAAACACCGTCGCAACCGCCAAGCCACCGGGCATCCAGCCCAGCCATTTGCGCGCCGCGTCAAACAGTTGCGTGGTCATGCCCGCGTGAAAGGCGACAAAGCCGATGAAGATGAACATCGGCAGCACCGACAGCGCATAGGTGGTTGCCTTGGCATGCGGCACGATGCCCACCACGCCCGCCGCCGGGCCCCAGCCGATCAGCTCGACCAGCCCCACAAGGCCGATGATGGCGGCGGCAAACACCACGCGCACCCCCAGCACCACGAGGACGATCAACAGGCCGACGCCGATCAGGCCAACGGCGAGCGGGTGTTCGAAACCAAGTCCGATCAGCATCTCAGCGCTCCTCTGTGGCGGCGTCCGCCTCTTCGCGGGCGGTTTCGGCCACGTCCTTGATGGTGGCCACGCCGATGGGCGTGCGGGTCGGGTCGATGAACATGCGGATGGCTCCGGCGAATTGAATGGACAGGCGCAGGAACCAGATCGAGAACGCCACCGGCACCGCCAGCTTGGACGGCCAGACCGGGTATTCGGCATCAATCGTGGTGTCGCCCAGCTGATAAGAGCGCCAGAAATGCGCGCCAGTGTACCAGATCAGCACCGCGATGATCGCCATGCCGACGGCGGCGCCGATGATCTCGGCGGCCCAGTATTTGCGCCCTGTAAGCGCGCCGAGCAAAAGCTCCATGCGGATATGCGCGCCCATGCGCTGGGTATAGGCGGCGCCCAGAAAGGCCATGCCCGCCATCGACAGTTCGACAAGATCGACATAGCCGGTCAGCGGCATGTCAAACAGCGTGCGCATGACGATCTGCGCAATGCCAAGGCACATCAGCGCGAACACGAACAGCGCGGCGATAAAGTTCGTGGCGTCTTCGACCGGGCACAACAGCCGGTCGGCGCGGGCCCCGGGGCCGCGCGTGTCAGGGGGGTAGGTCATCGGGGAAATCCGTGGGGCAGGGGGCGGCGCCCGCTGTGGCGCCGCCAGAGGGGATTATTGCGTGTGCGCCTCGTTGGCGTAACCAAGGAAGGCATCCAGCACGCCCTGCGCATCGAAATCGGGATTGTCGGCGACCCATTTGTCCCAGATCGGCCTGCCGGCGCGGGTGCGGAATTCTTCCAGCGCGGCGTCGTCATATTCGATCTTGGTCAGGGTCTTTTCGAACAGGGGGATGTTCTTTTCGTCCTGCGCCGCATAGGCGGCCAGTTCGGTTTCCAGCACCAGATCGCGGTTGTCCCAGACCAGCGCCTGATATTGTTCGGGCAGGGCCTCGAAGGCGGTCTTGTTCAACACCCAGCCGCATTCGGACGAGCCCGGCGACAGGTTGGCGGTGTACCAGTCGGCCTCTTCATTGATCTTGAAGGCGACATGCGCATAGGTGAACGGAAAGGCCGCCACATCGACCGTGCCGTTCTGGAAGGCGGTCAGGGTTTCGCCCGCCGACAGCGTCTGCTTGGTTGCCCCGAGCAGTTCCATCGCATCGCCAAGCCCGCCGCCCGCGCGCACCTGTAGCCCGGCCCAGTCATCGAGCGTTTGCGGCGGCTCGCCCCGGCCCATCATCTCGTATTGCGGCAAGAGGCCCGACGCGTAGGGCAGCGCGTTCCACTTTTCCATATCCGCGACGATGGCCGGGTGTTCGAACATCCGCTTGCGCACGTAAAGATCCACCGCCGGGCTGGTGATCGGCAAAAACGGCAGCGAGAACACCATCCACGCCGGGTTCTTGCCGGGGTGGTAGAAATTGCAGATGCCCGCGCCCTCGAAAGCGTTGAGCTTGATCGCGTCGAGCGCCTCGCGCGCCGGGCCAAGCTGTTCGGCGTAAAAGATGCGGATCTGGAACTTGCCGTCGGTTTCGGCGGCGACCTTTTCGGCCAGCGCCTCCATCCCGGATGTCAGCGCCCGGGCGTTGCCATACATCGAGATTTTCCAGAACACCGACGGGCCGTCGACATTGGCAGCGGGGGCGGCGGTGCCCAGGCTCAGTGCGGCCAGCGCCGACAGGATGATGGGGTTTCTCATAGTTTCTCCTCCCTATGATTGTGTTGTGCCCGTGCTCAGGCGGGCGTTGCGGCAAAGGCCTCGCGCAGCAGGTTCTTTTGCACCTTGCCCATGGTGTTGCGCGGCAGTTCATCGACGATGCGGATGGCGCGCGGATGCTTGAACCGGGCCAGCTGCGGGCGCAGCAGCGCCATCAGCGCCTCGGGGTCGGGCGTGGCCCCCGGCGCGGGCACCACGGCGGCAATCACCGCCTCGCCGAAATCCGCATCCGGGATGCCGACCACGGCGGATTCCAGCACGCCGGGCAGATCGTCCAGCACCACCTCGATTTCCTTGGGGTAGATGTTGTAGCCCCCCGAGATGATCAGGTCTTTCTGGCGCCCCACGATGGACAGGTAGCCATCGGCGTCGATGCGCCCCAGATCGCCGGTGATAAAGAACCCGTTGCCGCGCAGTTCCTCGGCGGTTTTTTCCGGCATGCGCCAGTAGCCCTTGAACACATTGGGGCCGCGCACCTCGATCATGCCGATCTCGCCATCGGGCAGCGGTGCGCCGGTGGTGGGATCGGTGATGCGCAGCTCGGTGCCCGCGAGCGGAAAGCCAACCGTGCCGGCGCGGCGCTCGCCCTCATAGGGGTTGGATACGTTCATGTTGGTTTCGGTCATGCCGTAGCGTTCAAGGATGCGATGCCCGGTGCGCCGTTCGAACTGCTCATGGGTTTCCGCCAGAAGCGGCGCCGAGCCCGACACGAACAGCCGCATGTGCTGCGTCAGCATCGGGGTGAAGCGCGGATCGTCCAGCAGCCGGGTGTAAAAGGTCGGCACGCCCATCAGCGTTGTGGCCTTTGGCAGATCGGCAATGATGTCATCAAGGTTGAAACCGGGGTGGAACAGCATCGACGCCCCCGACAGCGCGCAGACATTCACCGCCACGAACAGCCCGTGGGTGTGAAAGATCGGCAGCGCGTGCAGCAGCACATCCTCGGCACTGAAGCGCCACAGGTTGGTCAGGGCGCGGGCGTTGGACAACAGGTTGTCATGGCTCAGCATCGCGCCCTTGCTGCGCCCGGTGGTGCCCGAAGTATACAGGATCGCCGCCAGATCATCCGGCCCGCAGGGCAGCGGGTCGTGCTGCGCATCGGCCTGCGCGACGGCATCCATCAGGCTGCCGTTGCCCGCATTGTCCAGCGTCAGAAGCGTCGCCCCCGCAGGCAGGATCGGGGTCAGCCCCTCGGCCTTGGCGGGATCGCAGATCACCAGCCCCGGTTCGGCATCGCCAAGGAAATACGCCAGCTCTGACACGGTGTAGCCGGTGTTGAGCGGCAACAGCACCAGACCGGCGCGCAGGCAGGCGGCATAGATCGCAAGCGCGGGCACCGATTTGCCCACCTGCACCGCCACGCGGTCGCCCTTTTGCAGACCCTGCGCCACAAAGACATTGGCCATGCGCGCAGACAGCGCCAGAAAATCGTCATGACTGAGCGCCGCGCCCCCCAGAGGCGTCACGAAAGGCGCATCGCTGCCGGCGTGGTATCCGAAAAGCTGGTCGAAGAGATGGTTGGTCATGGCATTCACTCAGGTCTTGGCCGGAACGGCGGTGGATTTCAAAAGCGGGGCCAGGGCGCGGGCATGGGCGACGGTCCCCTTGGTGGAATGGCCCTCGATGTTGGCATCGATCTGGTCGAGATCGTACAGATAGTTGACCATCGCACCGCAGGACTGGCGCAAGCCATTGTCGGATTTGTCGGCCCCCATATGCACCTCGTGCACCAGCGCGCCGTTGCCGAGGTGAAACTTCGCCACCGGGTCCAGCGGGCCGCCGCGCGGGTGGCGTTCGCGGATCAGGTATTGCGCCACATAGGGGCGCAGCGCCGCGCCCCGGTCTCTCAATGCCTCGGCGAGCCGGGCGGCGTCTTCGGCGGGCAGCTCTGACAGGCGCTGATCGGCCCAGCGGCGAAAGCCCGGAATGGGCGAGAGCGTGACGAAAGTGGTCAGTTCCGGAATCGCGGATTTCAGATCCTCGACCACCTGCTTGATCAGCGAATTGCCAAAGGAAATGCCGCGCAGCCCCTTCTGGCAGTTGGAAATCGAATAGAACACCGCGGTGTTGATGCGCTTGGCGGGCAGGGCGGGGCGGTCTTCGGCAAGCACCGCCTGAATGTTGCCGGCCACGCCATCGGTCAGCGCCACCTCGACAAAGATCAGCGGCTCCTCGGGCATGGCCGGGTGGAAATAGGCATAGCAGCGCCGGTCTTCGGGCAGCAGGCGGCGGCGCAGATCGTCCCAGCTGTGGATGGCGTGGACCGCCTCGTATTCGATGATCTTTTCCAGAATGCTGGCGGGGCTGTCCCAGTTGATGTGGCGCAGCACCAGAAAGCCCTGATTGAACCATGAGCGGAACAGATGCAGGAAATCCTGATCGATAACCGCAAGGCGCGGCGCCTCTCTTGCCATGCGCAACAGATCGCAGCGCATGGCGACCAGATCGGCGGTGGCGCCCGGCACGCGGTTCAAACGGCGAAAGATTTCCTGACGGCGCGGCTCTGCGGCTTCGGTCAGCGCGGCGAGGGTCTCGGGCTGGGGGTCTTCGCCATAGGCGCGGGCCAGATCGGCCAGCACCGGGCCGTTGATGTCGAAATCGCTGGCCAGCATGTCGAAGAAGGCGTGTTTCTGATCCTCGCTCATATCGCGGTACTGCGCCAGCAAGGCGCGCGACACCTTGGACGAGGACACATCCCCCAGATCGGTCAGCAACAGCTCGGCCAACTCGCGCGGGGTGCGGCTGTCGCTGCCACGCGGCGCGGGGCGATTGCGCTGGGTAATCGTGGACAGCAGGTCGATCAGATAGGTCGATTGGATCAATTGCATGGCTCGTGCTCCGTCAGGTCAGGGAGGGGGCGGTGATGAGTGCGCGGCCGCTGCGGGCAGTCATGACAGTGCGACCGTCCCGGGCAGTCATGACAGCGCGACCGTCCCGGTCGACACCCCGACCGTCAGCGTCAGGCTGCCTTCGTTCACCAGCCAGCGCCGCAGCGTGTAGCTGCGCGCGCCGCGGCTGTGCATCGGGTCGGCGTCAGCAAGGGCGCGGGCCTCTTCCAGTGACGCCGCGCGCAGGATCACCAGCCCGGCGCCCTCGATCTGCGTTCCGGTCTCATCCGACAGCGGACCGGCCAGAAACAGGCTGCCCTGCGATTCGAGCTTGCGCTGATACTCCAGATGCGCGGGCAGCACCTCGGGCACCGCAGGCCCGCCCGCCATGGGCACCGTGTGTACCATGAACAGCTCAAGCGCCAGCGCCCCGCGGGCCTTGGCGCTGTCTTGGTATGTCTTCCAGTCCGGCATCTTTTCTCCTCCCAGAAAATCGATATTTATTGACATACACCTTTTTTGTCGTCAAACGAAAGGGAAATGTGAGAGGAGAGACTATGAAACTTCTGGTTGGGACCATGGGCGGGGAGATGTCGGTGTTCCGCGTCGAGGGCGATACCGCTATCAATCTGACAGCCGCCCTGCCGCAGATCGGCAGCGATTTGCAGGCGCTGATCGGCTCTGATGATCTGCTGGCACAGGCGGCGAAGGTCACGGGCAATGCGGTGCCGCTGGCCGAGATCACGCCAGAGCTGCCGGTGGATGCGCCGGGCAAGATCCTGTGCCTTGGGCTGAACTACATCGAACACATCAAGGAAGGCGGCTACGACATCCCCGACTACCCGGCGATGTTCCTGCGCACGCGCCAGTCGATCATGGCCGCCGGTGCGCCGCTGGTGCGCCCGACCTGTTCGGAGCAGTTGGACTATGAGGCCGAGCTGATGCTGATCGTCGGCAAGGGCGGGCGGCATATCTCCGAAGCGGACGCACTCGATCACGTGTTCGGCTATACCGTGTTCAACGACGGCTCGGTGCGCGATTTCCAGCGCAAGACGCACCAGTGGACGCCGGGCAAGAACTTTGACCAGACCGGCGCCATCGGCCCCTATGTGGTCACCCCCGAAGACCTGCCCGAAGGCGCCAAGGGGCTGAAGATCGAAAGCCGGGTCGGCGACGAGATCCTGCAAAGCTCGAACACCGGCAACATGATCTGGGGCGTGGCGCAGACCATCGCCATCATGTCCGAATTCACCACGCTGGAACCGGGCGATCTTATTGCGCTTGGCACGCCTCCGGGGGTTGGGCACGCGAAAAAGCCGGGGCCGCGCTGGCTCAAGCCCGGCGAAGTGGTCGAGATCGAGATCGAAGGCATCGGCATCTGCGCCAGCCCGATCAAGGACGAGGCGGATCTGGCGAAGGCGGCACAATGACGGCGCTTGCCGATCCTCGGCAGCAGGCGCAGGCGGCCGTGCGGTCGCTGCGCCAGCGCATCGGGTCGCTGGATGCGGCCTCGATCGATCTGATCCTGCGCGATGCCCGCTCGCATTACGCATGGACCGATCGCGATGTGCCCGACGCCCTACTGCGCGAACTGCACGAGATCACCATCAACGGGCCGACCAGCATGAACACGCTGCCAGCGCGGTTTGTGCATGTGCGCAGCGCGGCGGCCAAGGACCGGCTGGCCAAGGCGCTCAAGGACAAGAACATCGCCAAGATGCGGCAGGCCCCGGTGACGACGATCATCGCCTATGATCCGATGTTCTGGACCCGCCTGCCGCAGACCTTTCCGCACGAGGACCGCCGCCCATTGTTCGAGGGCAAGCCCGAGCATTGCGACATCACCGCCCTGCGCAATTCATCGCTACAGGGCGCGTATTTCATGATCGCGGCGCGGGCGCTGGGGTTGGACGTGGGGGCTATGTCTGGGTTTTCGAACGCCGCCGTCGATGCGGAATTCTTTGCGGAAAATGGCTGGAAATCGAATTTCCTGTGCAACATTGGCTACGCCGATGAGACCGCGCTGTTCGGCAAGCTGCCGCGCCTTGGCTTTGACGAGGTGTGCAGCGTGATCTGACAAACCATCGATGCGGGCGCGGAAGAGGAGCCGCGCCCGCATCGCACCGACCGCCGGAGCAGATCCGGCACTTTGAACCATACGGGAGGAGGAACCCCAAATGCGTTTCATGACTGTGACAGCCCTGCTGTTTGCGGGGGCGGCTGCGCCCGCGCTTGCGCAGGAGTCCATCACCATCAACGTGATCGATGGCTACCCGGCCCGCGCCATGTGGGTGCAGGAGCTGACCGAATATTTCATTCCAGAGGTCGACAAGCGCCTTGCGCAAACCGGCAATTACAGCATCGACTGGCGCGAAAGCTACGGCGGCACCGTGGTCAAGCCGAGCGGCGTGCTCGAAGGGTTGCAGCTGGGCCTTGGCGATATCGGCATCGTCACCACGATCTTTCACAGCTCGAAACTGCCCAGTCAGGCGATTTCGGCGGTGACGCCCTTTGTCTCGTCCGATGCCCGCGTTGTGGCCAGGGCGGTGGATGAGATCGCGCAGGAATTCCCCACCATGCAGGCGGAATTCGACGCGCAGAACCAAGTCTACCTGACCACCGGCGTGGTGCTGGACACCTATCAGCTGTTCTCGTCGCAAAGGGTCGAAACGCTGTCCGATCTCGAAGGCGCCAAGATCGCGGGCGCGGGCATGAACCTGCGCTACGTCGAGGGCATCCCCGGCGCCGCCGGTGTGCGCGGCGGGCTGACCGATTTCTACAACATGCTGCAAACCGGGATGGTCGAACATGCGATGCTCTGGCCCGAGGCGGCGGCAACCTTCAAGATCTCCGAGGTGGGGCCGTACATGCTGGCCGCCGATCTGGGCGCGGTGAACACCAAGACCCTGTCCGCCAACAAGGATTTCTGGAACGCCCTGCCCGAAGAGGTTCAGACCGCGATCCGCGAAAGCGCCGCCGCCTACCGCGATCACGTCGCCGAAGTGGCGATGGACCGCGCCGCCGAAGCCCGCGAGGCCTATACCGCTGCGGGCGGAGAAATCGTGCAGATGAGCGCCGAGCAACGCGGCGCATGGGCGGCATCGCTTCCCGACATCGCGGCGGAATGGGCGGCGGATCTGGATGCCAACGGGCAACCCGGATCGGCGATGCTGGCGGCCTATCTGGACAAGCTCAGCGGCGATGACGCACCGCTGCGCGACTGGACGGCAGGCCTCGGGCAGTGACAGGCGCCCCTGATCAAGGCGGCGCGCCGGTAGCGAAAGGCTACCGGCGGCTGCACGGCACGCTGTCAACGCTGGTGCGCGGCACGGCGCTGGGGGCGAACGCGACGGGCACGCTGGTGGTGCTCGCGCTGGTGGTGGTGGTGAATTACGACATGCTGGCGCGCACGCTGGCCAACCGCCCGCTGCATGGCACCATCGAGCTGGTGCAATTCGCCATGGTCCTGATCGTGTTCCTGCAACTGCCCGACGTGATCCGGGCCGGGCGGCTGACCCGCTCTGACGGGTTTCTGGGGATGCTGGCCATCCGCGCCCCGCGCGCCGCAAGCCTGCTGCAACGGCTGATCGACCTGTTGTCCTTTGCCATCATGGCGCTGCTCGCCATCGCCTCTTTCCCGCTGTTCATCGAGATGTGGCATTCGCAGGATTACTTCGGCATTCCGGGCGTGTTCACCGCCCCGTGGTGGCCGATCAAGCTGACCGTTCTGGCCAGCACGGCCCTGTGCGCGATCATCTTCGCCCTCAAAACCCTCAGACCCGGACCGGAGCAAGAGCCTTGACCCCCATCGAAGTCGGCGCCATCTCGGTCGGAGCCATCGTGCTGCTGATCTATCTGGGCGTTTATATCCCCATCGCGCTGACCGCCGTATCGTTTGTCTCGATCTGGCTGATGCGCGACAACTTCACGCTGGCGATGAACCTGCTGAAGATCACCATCGGCGAAAGCGCGATGGAATACCCCTTTGCCACGATTCCACTGTTCAGCTTCATGGGGCTGGTGGTGTCCAAGGCCGGGCTCGGGACGGATATCTATGCCGTCATGTCATCGGGATTTCGGCGGGTGAAGGGCGGCATCGGCATGGCCACGGTGGGGGCCAACGCCGCCTTTGCCGCCGTCACGGGAAGCTCCATCGCCTCGGCCTCGGTGTTTGCCAAGGTCGCCGTCCCCGAGATGCAGAAATACGATTACAACCCGCGCTTTGCGGTGGGGGTCGTGGCGGGCTCGTCGGTGCTGGGCATGATCATCCCGCCCTCGGCGATGCTGATCATCTATTCTTTTGTCGCCGAACAATCGGTGGGCGAGATGTTCATCGCCGGTGTCATCCCCGGCCTGATGCTGACCGTCGCCTATATCGGTGCGATCTGGCTGATGGGCCGCTTTACGCCGGGCTTTGTTGGCGGGCGCCCGGCGGATGATTACGAGCCGATGCCGTGGCGCGAGGTCGCCAGCCGCACCTTGCCGATGCTGTTGCTGATCGTCACCGTGATCGGCGGCATCTATCTGGGCTGGATGACCCCGGTCGAGGCGGGCGCGGCGGGCGCGGCGCTGGGGCTGATCATCGCGGCGGTGCGCCGGACCATGTCGTGGCGCAACCTCTGGGAGACGCTGATCGAAACCGGCCATATCACCGCCGCGATCCTGTTCCTGATCACCGCCGCGTCGATCTACAGCCGGATGCTGGGCCTTGCCGGATTGCCCCGCGAGCTTGAGGCGATCCTTGCCGCCAGCGATTTCAGCTTCGTGCTGATCATGGTGTTCTATGTGATCCTGATGCTGTTTCTGGGCACCATCCTCGACACCTCGTCGATCATTCTGATCGTGGTGCCGCTGTTCCTGCCGCTGATCGAACCCATGGGCCTTAGCCTTGTGTGGTTTGGCATCATCACCGTCATAGGGGCTGAAATCGGCCTGCTGACACCGCCTTTGGGGATTTCCTGCTTCGTCATCAAGGCGACGCTGGATGACCCGCGCATCACGCTCAAGGACGTGTTCATGGGCGCGCTGCCCTTTGCGGGGGTGATGCTGCTGGTGCTGGCGCTGCTGATCGCCCTTCCCTCTCTTTCCCTTGCCCTTCTGTAAGGAGCTGACATGCGCAACGTAACACCCGACAATATCACCGAGGTCTTCACCGGCTATTTCGGCCCCGACACCGATCCGCGCTTTGCCGAGATCATGGGCGCGCTGGCCCGCCATCTGCACGCCTTCACCAAAGAGGTCGGGCTGACCCATGACGAATGGCGCGCCGGGCTGAAGGCGATGGAATGGGCCGGGCAGATCACCACGCCCGAGCGCAACGAATTCGTGCTGATGTCGGATGTGCTGGGGCTGTCGTCGCTGGTCGACATGATCAATTCGCACCCCGGCGCCACCAGTTCCAGCGTGCTGGGGCCGTTCCATGTGTCAGATGCGCCGCCCATGGCGCTTGGCGCCGACCTGCGCGCCGATTTCCCCGGCGAGGTGGTGCTGGTGCAGGGCCATGTTCGCGACCTGAACGGCAGGCCGATCCCGCACGCGCAGCTGGATATCTGGCAGACCGCACCCAATGGGCTGTATTCCAGCCAGGACCCGGATCAGGACATCATGTCGTTTCACGGGCTGATGACCACCGATGAAGATGGCTATTACGCTTTCACCACGGTGCGCCCGGTCGAATACACCGTGCCGACCGATGGCCCGGTGGGCCAGATCCTCGACGCGGCGGGGCGCCATCCGTGGCGGCCTTCGCACCTGCATTTCATCATCAAGGCGCCCGGCTTTCGCGATCTGGTGACCGAGGTGTTCCCGGCCGATGATCCCTATCTTGATCAGGATACGGTGTTCGGCGTGCGCGAAGATCTGGTGATGCATTACGCGCCACAACCGGCGGGAAGCTTTCCCGAGGGCTTCGCCCTGTCGGGCAAGGTCAATGACGCGTGGTCGCGGGTGGATTTCGATTTCAAACTCGTGGCGCGCTAGGGCGTCACTGTTCGGGCGGCGTCTCCACGTCGCCCGGACGCACCCCGCCAAGCCCGTCGCGCAGTGCCCCGGCGCCCTGCATCAGGGCGTCGTAACGTTCGGCCCCAAGGGTTTGCGCGCCAAGCGCGTCGATCTCGGCCCAGACCTGATGGATTTGCGAAAGCAGCGCGCAGCCCTTATCGCTCAGGCTCAGCAGATTGCCGCGCGCGTCTTCGGGATCGGCGCGGCGCAGGATATACCCCCCCGAGATCAACCGCGCGGTCATCGTGCTCATGCTGGCCTGCGTCACGGTGAATTCCCGCGCCAGCCGCGCCTGCGACACCGTGCCCATGCGGGCCAGCCCATCGATCACCAGCGCCTGACGCGGGCGCAGCCCAAGGGGATGCAGCCGCGCGGCAAGCTCTGCCTCGATCAGATCGGCGGAATGCAGCAGAAGATGAAAAAGGTAGCGTCGGCTGTTCATTCTGATATAGATAGCATACTAAGTAAAAGGCGACAATCCATCCATGACGGAGCCATGATCCGATGATTCGACCAAACCGCGCCGCTGCCACGCTGATCGCCGTCGTGGCGGCCCTTCCCGCTGCGGCCCATGACGATCCGCTGGCCCATGTCGCGGCGTTCTTTGCCGATGCCAACGTCGTCTCGGGGCCTGAACTGGTCGATTGCACGCTGTCGGGCGGCACCGAAACCACCTGCTTTTCCATCACCGTCAAGCCGGACCCGCAGGATTACACCCCCGGCCCATGGTGCCCGACCAATATCGCGGATGACGCCGAGGCCGGTGGCATCTGGATCGTCGATGGGGAGGCCAATGACGTGGATGGCGCGTTCATCACCCGTCTGGCCGAGATCTACGGCGACACCGAGTGGAAGCTTTATGACGAGGCCACCGGCGATGTGCGCTACACCGGCACGCTTGAGGCCTGCGAGGCCGCGGCCCGCCCCGATGTGGACCCCGCGTACAACAATTACTGCGTCCAGTGCCTGCCGGAATACCTGCCCGAGGAGGCCTCGGTCACCTATGTGATCCCGCTGCGCCCGGTGATGCTTGACGAGCCGGCGGACAGCACGCGCGGCGGCGCAGGGGTGGCCTATAACGGCGTGCGCCTTGACGGGCCGGCGCCGCTGGAGGCGATCACGTCGGCCCATACCATCGCACCCTTCGACGATTGCGGCGGCCATGTGAACACCCATGTTGGCTATCACTACCACGCCGTGACCGATTGCCTGAACACGCCCCCCGCAAGCACCACCGCGCTGAAAAATCACGGCACGCAGATCGGAATCGCGATGGACGGGTTTCCGATCATGGGCCATATCGAAGGCATCGAAGACGAGCTTGACGCCTGCAACGGCATCATGATCGACGGCGTCGGCTATCACTATTACGCCGGTGCGCCGGGCAGCAACGCCATCCTTGGCTGCCATGTGGCCGAGGTCGGCTGCACGCTGGAAGAAGGCGGCACCTGCAATGCCTCGCTTGACGCCCGCCGCGGCCCGCCTCCGGGCGCGAATGGCGATCGCCCCGCGCCGCCGCCGCCGGCAGACTAAACTAAGCCGTCTAACCCTCTGGCAGATCGGGCGTTTCGCGTAGGAACATGCCGGTCTGCTGGTAGTGGTGCAGCAACCGGGTCGAGGCCAGATCGACGTCGCGGGCCACCGCCGCCGCAAGGATGTCGCGGTGTTCGGCGGGCACGTCGCGGGTGCCGTAATGGCGCGAGCGCCCCGCAAGGTAGCGATAGCGCACGTTCAGATCATACAGCTGGCTGCAATAGCCCAGCAGGATCGGCGAGGAACAGCGCGCCAGCAGCGCCATGTGAAAGGTCTTGTGCGCCTCTTCGAAGATCGCCACATCCGCGCCCCCGACCCGCGCCATGCGGTGATGGGCCAGCACCAGCGCCTCTTCCCATGCCTCGTCCCCGGCTTCGATGGATTCGCGCAGGGCCATGTCTTCCAAAGCGCAGCGCAGGCGCAGGATCTCGGCGAAATTGTCCTGACTGACGGGCGAGGCGCGAAACCCGCGCTGATCGATGCGTTCGACCAGCTTGTCGGCCACCAGCAGGGTCAGCGCCTCGCGGATCGGCGAGGCGCCGACCTGAATGCGCTCTTTGAGGGTTTCGATCTTGAGCTTTTCGCCCGGCGCAAGCGCGCCGGTGATGATCATGCGCCGGATGGCCTGATAGGTCGATTGCGTGGCCGATGTCGGGGCAACCGGGTCTGCCCCGACATCGAAATCCTGAATACTCATACCGTCCTCATAACCTTGGCCCCGGCGGGCCGACAGGGCGCGCTCACGGCGCGGGGCGGGCAGGGATGCCAATCCGCGCATCGCCCGTCGCCGCGCGCGTCGTCACGCCATCGTTCAACACGAACATGATGATACAGGTTTCCGTCCCCTTGTTCGACCAGGCATGATTGGTGCCGCGCTGCACGCAGATATCGCCCGCCTTGAGCAGCACATCATCCGCCGGATCATCCATCAGCATCCAGATTTCCCCCGTGATCACCATGGCATAATCGACACTGTTGGTGCGATGCATGAACGGGTGGCGGGCGTTTTGCACGATATTCGCGGCAGCCCCCATTTCGGCGAAAGCGCTGGGGCCGTCAAGCTTGGCCATCACCTCGGGGTCTTCAGGCTGGAATTCGACGCAGCGGAACACGCTGCCCATGGCGGGCGGGTGCAGGGTGAAATCGCCGGTGCAGGTTTCGGTGGCGCCGTCATATTCGGCCGGCGTGCCATCGGAGATCCAGAAGTTGGTCAGCCGCACGCCGGGCCGGTTGGGCCGTTCGAGGAACTGGCTGGCGGTCTGATCGCTTTCGATGATGGCTTTGCCGGTGGCGTCGTGGCCTGTGACCACGCGGCGGAATTCGGTCATGTTCATGAGAGGTGTCCTTTCAGATCAGTTGGCCCTTGCGGGCACGCAATTCGGTGATGGCATAGAGCCCAAGCAGCAGGGAAAGCCCGAGCGCGGCGCTCAGCAGGTCCTGAAACAGCAGCAGCAACCCGGCAAGCGCCGCCGCGCCGCGCCCCAGCGCGTTCAGCCGGTGGCCCAGCACCCCGATCACCGCGACGGCGATGGCGAACACGCCCAGCATGCCGGTGACGATGGCTTCGATGTTCTCGAACCAGCCGCCCTGAAGCAGCAGGCCGGGGCCGTAGCAGAAGGCAAAGGGCAGCAGGAAGCTCGGCGCGGCATAGGCGGCGGCGGTCCAGCCGCATTTGTTGATGTCGGCCTTGGCGATGCCTCCCGCCACATAGGCGGCCAGCGCCACCGGTGGGGTGATCGTGGAAATGCAGCCGAAGTAGAAGACGAAGAAATGCGCGGTCAGCACCGGCACCCCCATCTTGACCAGCGCCGGGGCGACCACGGTGGCAAGGATCAGGTAGGCCGCCGTTGTCGGCAGGCCCATGCCAAGGATGATCGACACGAACATCGTCAGCACCAGCGCGATCAGCAAGCTGCCGCCAGAGCCCATGTCGATCAGCACCGCGATCTTCGATCCAAGGCCCGACAGCCCGAGCACCCCGGCGATGATGCCCGCAGCGGCGCAGGCGGCGGAAATCGTCACCACGCCCTGCGCGCCTTCGGTCACCGCGCCGCTGATCTTGCGCAGCAGGTCGGTGTCGATGCGGCGGTTCCAGATCACGGTGGAGAGGATCATCGCCCCCATCGCCCAGAGCGAGGCCTTGAACGGCGAATAGCCCATCAGCATCATGCCCAGCAGCAGCGCAAAGGCGATGATGAACGGCATCCCGTCCCAGAGCACGCGGCCGGTGCTGCGCGGATCGGTGGTGGGGGTTGTCACCGGCGCGATGCCGCTGCGCACCGCGCGCAGATGCACCACCGCAAAGGCGGTGCCAAAGAACAGCAGCGCCGGCAAAAGGCCGGTCTTCATGATCTCGGTGTAGCTCACCCCGACCACCTCGGCCATGATGAAGGCGGCGGCGCCCATCACCGGGGGCATGATCTGCCCGCCGGTGGAGGCAACCGCCTCGACCGCGGCGGCCTGATGCGGGGCGTAGCCTTCGCGCTTCATCAGCGGAATGGTCAGCGTGCCGGTCACCGCGACGTTGCCCGCCGCCGAGCCCGACACCATGCCGATCAGCGCCGAAAACAGCACCGCCGACTTGGCCGAGGCCGCCCGCATGCCATGGGTCAGGCGGAAGGAGATCTCAAAGAAAAATTCCCCCGCGCCAAGCCGCGACAACAGCGCGCCAAAGATGGTGAAGGTGATGATATAGGTCGCCGCCACGCCGATCGGAATGCCATAGATGCCTTGGGTGTCGGTGGTCAGAAAGGTCACCACCCGTTCCAGCCCATAGCCGCGCCCATTCAGCACGCCCGGCAGGTAGGGGCTGAGGAACGGGTAGACAAAGAACACCAGCGTGATCCCGGCAAGGATGCTGCCGATGCCGCGCCGCGCTGCCTCGAACACCAGCGCGACGATGACCAGCCCGGCCCAGTAATCCTGCGTGTTGGTCATGCCACCGCTGAAGGCAATCGCCTTCCAGCGCGACAACAGCCAGACACTGGCGATGATGCCCGACAGGATCAGCACGCCGTCGAAAGCCAGAGACACCCGGCTGCGATCCACCGCCGAGGTTGCCGGTGTGCGGGCAAACAACAACGTCAGCGCAAGCATCAGGTGGGTCAGCCGCATTTCCATCGTCGACATGGAAATCAGGCCGGACACGATCAGCAGGTGGTAGGCGCCAAAGGCAAAGGCCACAATGGCCAGCACCCGGGCAGGGGTCATCATATCGCGCAACGCAGTCATGGCGCGTCCTTTCTGGGAAAAAAGGGGGATGGGGCAGGGGCACTGCACCCCTGCCGGGGGGGGCTGTTTGCTCGGCGGCTTACTTGGCGAAATAGGCCGCGGCGCCCGGGTGCAGATCGATGGCAAGCGCGCTTGCCCGTGCCTTGTCGATCTGGCGCGCATTGGCGTTTTCGGCGGCGAATTCATCAAGGTGATCGTAGATCGCCGCAGCGATGCTCTCGACGATGCCTGCGTCCATGTCGGCGGGCACCACCAGCATGTTGGTGACCCCCAGAACCTGCGCATCCTCGTCCATGTCATAGACATCGGCCGCAATATCAAAGGTGCTGTAGGCGGGGTTGCCGGACAGGATCTGCTCCAGCTTGTCGGCCTCCATGCCGATCATCCGCAGCTTGCCCGAGGCCGCCGCCTGCATCACCGCCGCCGCCGGATAGCCCGACAGCGCCAGCGCCGCGTCGACATTGCCATCCGACAACTGGCTGAACCCGTCGCCGTAGCTGAGGAAACTGGGCGTGATGTCATCAAGGCTCAGCCCGTAGACCGGCAGCATGTTGTTGAGAAAGCCCATCGTGCCGCCGCCCGCCGGGCCAACCGCGACGCGCTTGCCCTTGAGATCGGCAAAGGTCTGAATGTCGGATCCATCGGTGACCACCATGTGCAGCACGCTGGGGTGCAGGGGCCCGAGCGCGCTGAGGTCCATCGGGCTGCCGTCATAGGCGCCAGCCCCGGCCACCGCATCGGCGGCAAGATTGGCGCTGGTGATGCCGAGCTCAACCTCGCCCTGCGCCACGAGGCGGGGGTTCTGCACCGAGCCTTGCGTGACGATCGGCACCATGTCGATGCCATCGCCGGCGTATTTGTTGACGAGGTTGGAAATGCCTTGTCCCATCGGAAAGAACGCGCCACCAAGGCTGGCGGTCCCGATGCGGTATTCCTCGGCCTGCGCGGCCTGCGCCAGCACGGCGAAAGATGCGGCGACAAATGCCCCGCGAATGATGTTTTTCATGATGATCCTCCCTGAGCAGCGAGGGTAATACCGAGTTTATGTCATAGCAACACACATTATCGATTTTTTACGTGTCGAGAAATTTACCCTCAGGCACTCACGGCCCGCAGCACAGCGCCTACCGTCATGAGCCTGCCGAGGATCCGCCCGATACTTGCGATCGCGCCGGGGGGTGGTGTTCGATCCGGTCAGGTTTTCTGGCCCAGCCGCGCCCATCCCGTCCGCGTCGCAACGTTCCTCGGCAGAGAGCTACTGGTATTATGGCAGCGTTTCAGGGTCACAGGTCTGGCTATCATCCATCCCATGGCCGCGCTTCTGTGAAGCGTCTCGAGGCGATGCACAGATGTCGGATGGCTCCCGCATAGCAAGATGTAAATGATCTTGTGTACCTGTTCAGAAGCGGGTTTGTGTTCAGCCTGTTTGCGCAGTCATTGCCGCTGGCCCTCCCTCTCGTGCATGTAAACATGCAGATCCGCAGATCAGGTTCCTGTCTGCTTCGCAGGCATTGGCGCCCGGGACGTTCGGCGCAGCGTCCCGATCGTTGCGGCTGAAGGGCACACCATCACATCGTTGGTCTTGCGATCTCGTGGGCGCGGACGTCTCATACGGCGTGCGGTTTATAGGGCTCGTCTCTGGCCCATGTCCCAGGCCGTCTTGTTCGCCATGGCGACGGTCGCCAGCCTTGCGGACTTTCTCTGCAGCAGCTTCGTCAGCCAAACGTCCTGGGCCAGATCAGGCAGCCGGGCTGTTTGCAGTCGATGATCCCTTTCACAAATCGATGGCCCGCACGATGCCCCGAGCAATGGCGATGCCGACTCTGCCGCCAAGCTCCGCAGCATGTTGATCAACTGGGTGCGCTGGCGCACGACGAAGTCCCAAGCGGGAGCCATCCATCCCATCCGCTTTGTTCAGGGGGCATCATCGTTGTGACGATACGTAAATAATTACATAATTGGGATTAGGCGCGAGCGTCAGACCAGCAGGTGCGCGCGACCATCAACTTAGATTACCAATATAAAATAGATTCTTATCTAACTGAGAGTGTCTGCCACGCCACCGTGAGCAACAGGCAACTGGGTAGTGCCCCGAGAGGTGGTGTAAGAGCGCCGACCTTCGGAGAGGTCCAAGGCTGATCAGGTCGCCACGGCGGACAACCTGACGGTGGTAGTGTCGGTGACACGCGCGAGGCTTTCAAGAGACATATATCTTCGTGCAACCGTCCATTCGTCATTGGTCTCGAGCATCAGCGCGCCGACGAGCCGGACGATTGCCTCGTCGTTCGGGAAGATGCCGATCACGTCTGACCTGCGCTTGATCTCCCTGTTCACCCGCTCCAGTGGATTCGTCGACGCGATCTGGGCCCAATGCTCGCGGGGAAAATCCATGTAGGCGAGGACGTCGTCGCGCGAGGCGTCCATGAGGGCACCGAGCTTCGCCTGCTTCTCGCGC
>NZ_JAUOQN010000050.1:0-34128 GCF_030547555.1 Salipiger sp. 1_MG-2023
ATCGCCACCGCTTTCACGGCCAACTCTCGGCGTTGCCCCTCTCGGGCCATTGCGGCGCAATGCCCTGCCGGGCAGTGCATGATCTGCGCTTCTGTGAATCGTGTCTTCTTCATCGGAATCTCCTCATTCATCCTGCCGAGAAAATTCTACTTCCGCATCCCCTTAACATCGGGGGGATTACCGGCGAGGCTGTCTCCCCGGAAAGGCTCGAGGGCGGGTTGACCCATGATTATCTGCGCCCGACGGATGCCTCAGGCACCATGTGCAATGCCTACGCATCTGCGATGCAACTGGCCAAAGCGGCCCTGTCGCCGCCGCCATAGCCGACACCCGCCGCGCGGCGGAGGCGCTCGCGCTGCGCGTCCCCGGATTCGAGCCCGCCCCCGATCTGCGCGGCACCGCAGGCAGAGAATGCCTGCATCCTCGCTCTTACGGCAGCGCTGAGCGCCAGAATCCGCCCAAACCGCCCATCAAAGCTCGCGATTTATACATCGAGATCGAGGGCGATATTGATCGCGATGCCTGCCTCTCAGAAGCACAAAGTTATCTCGGCTGCGGCAATTGCCCGACCTTCTGTCCCAACAGGGTGGTAATCAAGACCCGGGCGCTGGCAGGCGACAACTCACACTACCTATTTGATCTGAATTACTGCAAGGACTGCGGGCTATGCGCAGGAATGCCCGACCGGGCTTATTCGCATGCTACCTGAGACAGCCTGAAGCCGCACCTGATCGCAGGGTCGGATGGGGGCGCTGCCCCCACGGCCTTACGGCCTTCCCCCGGGATATTTAGAGCCAGAAGAAAACCGGCGCGCGGCGCTTTTGTCTTCTTCTGGCTCTAAATATCCCGGGGGAGACGCGCTTGCGCGGCGGGGGCAGCGCCCCCTTCTTCAGCCCATCCGTTCCGATGCATAACTTCCGGGCGAGGCCGGGAAGACCACGGTCTTGTTGCCGTTGAGGAATACGCGGCGATGGATATGCGCGTGAATGGCACGCGCCAGCACCTGCGCTTCGACGTCGCGGCCAAGCGAGACGTAATCCTCGGGCGATTGGGCATGGGTCACGCGCACCGTGTCCTGTTCGATGATCGGGCCTTCGTCCAGATCGGCGGTGACGTAATGTGACGTTGCCCCGATCAGTTTCACACCGCGCTCGAACGCCTGCTTGTAGGGATTGGCCCCCTTGAACGACGGCAGGAAGGAATGGTGGATGTTGATGATCCGCCCCGACATCGCCTTGCACATCTGATCCGACAGGATCTGCATGTAGCGCGCCAGCACGATCAGTTCGGCCCCGGCTTCCTCGACCACCTCCATGATGCGGGCTTCGGCCTCGGGCTTGTTCTCCTTGGTGACGCGGATGCAGTGGAAGGGGATGTCATGGTTTACAACGACCTTCTGGTAATCCATGTGATTGGAAATCACCGCGACGATGTCGATCGGCAGCGCGCCGATGCGCACCCGGTACAGCAGATCGTTCAGGCAATGGCCGAAGCGGCTGACCATGATGACGACTTTCATCTTCACCGCCTCGTCGTGGAATTCGTACGTCATCCCGAGGGTTCTGGCGACATCGGCAAAGCGCGCCGTCAGCTCGTCCAGCGTCGCGCCGGTTTCGGAAATCACGCTGACGCGCATGAAGAAATTGCCCGTCTCGAAATCGTCGAATTGCGAGCTGTCGGTGATGTTGCAGCCTTGCTCTGACAGAAAGGCGGCGATGGCGGCGACGATGCCTCGCGTTGAGGGGCAGGTCACGGTAAGCGCAAATCTCTTGCTCATGCAAAGCTCTCCAGTCTGAGGGCCGCCGCGTCGAGGGCGTGCCACAGGCTGCCCGCCGCCGAGCTCATGCCCAGCACCGCCAGCCGGTCCGTGCTGCGACGAATGACGAAGACGCTCAGGTGATGCAAGCCCGTGCGCGCAGCGCGTCCCGGGCAAAGCGCTGCCGGCGGCAGGTTCACCAGTTTTTCCAGAAGCCGGTCCAGCGGGGCAGCGCCTGTGGCCGAGGCGATCTCGACGCAACACCAGCCGCCGGTCTGTTCGGTGATCGAGCAGCCGGGGGCCTGCGCGCGCAGCTCGGCGGCGAAATCGGCATCGGGGCTGCGCTCTGCCGCCAGCATCCATTGGCCCGGCCCTGTCCAGAGGGCAAGCACCTCGCCCGCGGCGTTAAACGCCCCCGGCCCCGGCAGCGTCAGGCCAAATGGTGCGGGCTGCGTCTCCCCTGCCCGCAGCGCCAGCGACGCCAGCGCAAGGTCGGGATTTTCTGTCAGGCTCAGCGCGCCGCGGGCGGTGCGCCGCGGCTCGGGCGCGCCAAGGGCGCACAGCGGGGTCAGGTCAGTCACGCAGGCGGCCTCCTTCGGGGTCGATGAAATGCGGCGAGACGATCTTGCAGGGGACCTCATCACCCTCCAGCGGGTTGGCGACGATCACGGTCTCGCCCAGCCGCGCCTCGCCATCCGTCAAAAAGCCCAGCGCGATGTAGCTGTTCAAATGCGGCGACCAGCAGGCCGAGGTGATCCAGCCAAGATCGGTCTCGGTCTTGCGCTCGGCCTCTGGTGCGAACAGGTGCCCCCCGGCAAGAATGCGCGCCTGCGGATCCTGCGGCATCAGCCCGACAAGACGGCGGGTGTCGGCCATCAGCCCCTCGCGCCGGGACATCACCGCGCCGATGCTGTCCTTCTTGGTGCTGACCATCCGCCCCATGCCGAGCATCTGCGCCGAGGCCTGCCCGTTCAGCTCCGCCCCGGTCGCATGGCCCTTTTCGATGCGCAGCACGCCAAGCGCCTCGGTGCCATAGGGGGTGACGCCAAGATCTGCGCCGACCTCCATCAGTCGCGCCATCAGAGCGTTGCCATAGCGGGTCGGCACGGCGATCTCATAGGCCAGCTCGCCCGAGAACGAGATGCGGAACAGCCGTGCGCGCAGCCCGCAGACAGAAGTTTCGGCGCAAGCCATGAAGGGGAAGGCCTCGTTGGACAGATCCGCCTCGACCACGCGCGACAGCAATTCGCGCGATTTCGGCCCGGCGACGGCGATCTGCGCCCATGCGTCGGTGGTGGAAATCAACTGCACATCCAGATCCGGCCACAGGCATTGCCGGGCGAATTCCATCTGCCGATAGACCAGCCCGGCGTTGGCGGTGGTGGTGGTCACGACATAGTGCTGCTCGCCAAGCCGGGCACAGGTGCCATCGTCATAGGCGAACCCGTCCTCGCGCAGCATCAGCCCATAGCGCACCTTACCGACCTTGAGCGAGGCCATGGCGTTGCAGTAGATGCGGTTCAGGAAGTCGCCCGCATCGGCGCCCTGCACGTCGATCTTGCCCAGCGTGGTGACATCGCACAACCCGACAGCGCTGCGCACCGCCAGAACCTCGCGGTCGACGCTTTCGCGCCAATGGGTTTCACCCTTGAGCGGGAAGTACTGCGCGCGCAGCCATTGCCCGACCTCGACGAAGGGCGCGCCGCGTTGCACCGCAAAGGGATGCGTCGGCGTCAGCCGTGTCGGGCGGAAATGCACGCCACTGTCGCCGCCGCCAAGCGCGCCAAGCGCCACCGGGGTATAGGGCGGGCGAAAGATCGTGGTGCCGGTCTGGGCGATGGTCTTGCCGGTCAGCTCGGCCATCACTGCCAGCGCGGTGACATTCGCGGTCTTACCCTGATCGGTCGCCATGCCAAGCGTCGTCCAGCGTTTGAGATGCTCGACCGGACGCATGTTTTCGCGATGCGCCAGCGCGATATCCTTGACGGTGACATCGTTCTGGAAATCGACCCAGGCGCGGGTCTTGCCGGGAACATGCCACAGCGGGGTCTGCCGATGCGGGGCGTATTCGGCCAGCGGCAGCTCGGCGGGTTTGCACTCCGACAGCTGCGCGGCGATCTGCGCGCCGCTGCGCAGCGCGGCATAGGTGCTGCCATGACCGGCAGCGGCGCCTGCAACAGCCATGCCTTGGGGCAGATCGTCTGGCGGAAGGAAGGCGTTATGCGCCTGCGACCATGCCGGACGACCCCGATGATGCGAGGCAAGATGCAGGTTGGGGTTCCAGCCCCCGGAGACGCCCAGCACCGCGCATTCCAGCGTCTGGGTAAGGCCATGCTGCGTAATATCGATGGAGGACAGGCCCAGCCGCCCCTGCGTGCCGGTCACCGTTGCGCCCTTGTACAGCTGGTATTCGCCAAGGCGTTGCGCATCCTCGCGCGCATCAATGACGGCCAGCACCGGGATGCCCTTTGCCACAAGGTCGATGGCGGTGCGGTGGCCATCGTCATTGTCGGTGAAGATGGCGATGCGGTCGCTGTCCTTGGCCTGCGGCGTGACACCCCAGCGGTTGACATAGGCCCGCAGCGCGCCGCCCAGCAGGATGCCGGGGCGGTCGTTGCTCGCAAAGGGAATGTGCCGCTCGGTCGCGCCAGCAGCAAGGATCGAGCGTTTCGCGGTGATCCGCCACAGCGTCTGGCGTACCGTCTCGGGGCGCAGAAGATGGTCGCCCACCCGTTCCAGCGCGCCAAAGATGCCATGATCGAAGCTGCCGAAGATCGTCGTGCGGCGCAGGATGCGCACGTTGGGCAGCGCCGCCAGCTCGGCCTCGACCCCTTGCACCCAATCAACGGCGGGCGCGTCGTTCAGCGCGTGGCTTTCCATCAGCAGCCGCCCGCCAAGGCGCATGTCCTCATCTGCAAGGATCACGCTTGCCCCGGCGCGCCCCGCCGTCAGCGCCGCCGCAAGCCCAGCCGCGCCGCCGCCGATGATCAGCAGATCGCAATGCAGGAAGCCCTTGTCATAGGCGTCGGGGTCGGGCTCGCCGCCAAGCGCGCCAAGCCCCGCCGCGCGGCGTATCAGCGGCTCGTAGAGCTTTTCCCAGAAGGCTTTGGGCCACATGAAGGTCTTGTAGTAAAAGCCCGCTGCAAAGAACGGCGAGGCCAGATCGTTGACCCCGAGCGCATCGAAGGCTAGCGACGGCCAGCGGTTCTGGCTGACCGCCTCCAGCCCGTCATAAAGCTCGATGGTCGTGGCGCGGGTGTTGGGCTCTGCCCGCGCGCCGCTGCGCAGGGTCACCAGCGCGTTCGGCTCTTCGCTGCCCGCGGCAAAGATGCCGCGCGGGCGGTGATACTTGAAGCTGCGCCCGACAAGACGCACGCCATTGGCCATCAGCGCCGAGGCCAGCGTATCGCCGTGGTGGCCTTCGTAGCGCTTGCCGTCAAAGGTGAAGGACAGCGTGCGGCTGCGGTCGATCAGGCCGCCGGAAATGCGGGTCATGCGAGGCCTCGTTTCACGTCCGAGGCCAGCTCGGCCCCTAGAATCTCATGCGTGAGGGTGTTGCGGGTCACGACCAGCCAGGACCGGTCGCCCTGCTCGTGGAACCACAGCTCGCGGTGCACCCCCGCTGGGTTGTCGCGCAGATGGGTGTAGGCAAAGAACGCCTCGGGATCGGCATCGGTGCCGGTGTCTGGCCGGTTCAGCAGCGATGCATCGCCGAGATAGGTGAATTCCTGCGCGTCGCGAAGGCCAAGAAGCGGATGGGGGATCAGCATATGAGCGCCTCAGTGCAGGTTCGGCTGGGCGCCAGCGCCCTTTTCGTCAATGGGATAGCCACGCGCAAAGCGATCAAGGCGCATCTGCGTGGCGGTCTCGTGCGGGCGCCCGGTGCTGAGCAGATGGGCAAAGGCATAGCCGCTGGCCGGGGTTGCCTTGAAGCCGCCGTAGCACCAGCCCGCGTTCAGGTAGAGCCCGTCGATATGGGTCTTGTCGATGATCGGAGAGCCGTCCATCGACATGTCCATCACCCCGCCCCAAGCGCGCAGCAGCCGGGCACGGCCCAGCATGGGAAGGATCGCCATGCCGCCTTCGGCCACGTCTTCGATCACCGGCAGATTGCCCCGCTGGGCGTAGGAATTATAGCCGTCGATGTCGCCGCCAAACACCAGCCCGCCCTTGTCGGACTGGCTGACATAGAAATGCCCCGCGCCAAAGGTGATGACCCCGTCGATGACCGGCTTGAGCCCTTCGGAGACGAAGGCTTGCAGCACGTGGCTTTCGATCGGCAGACGCATGCCCGCATGGGCCATGACGCGCCCCGACGATCCAGCAACAGCGACGCCGACCTTCTTGGCCCCGATATAGCCGCGCGAGGTCTCGACGCCCTTGATGCGGCCCGCGTCGATGCGAAAGCCGGTGACCTCGCAATTCTGGATCAGATCGACGCCCTTGCGGTCGGCCCCGCGCGCATAGCCCCATGCGACACCATCGTGCCGCGCGGTGCCGGCGCGGCGTTGCAGCAACCCGCCCTTGATCGGAAAGCGGGCGTTGTCGATGTTGAGCGCCGGGTACATGGCGCGCACCGCATCCTGATCCAGCAGTTCGGCATCGGCGCCCGCCAGCCGCATGGCGTTACCCCGACGGCGAAACCCGTCGCGCTGCCCGTCGGAATGGCACAGGTTCAGGATGCCGCGCTGGCTGACCATGGCGTTGAAGTTGAATTCCTGCTCCAGCCCTTCCCAGAGCTTCATCGAGAATTCGTAGAACGGCTCGTTGCCGGGCAGCAGGTAGTTGCTGCGGATGATCGTGGTGTTGCGCCCGATGTTGCCAGACCCAAGCCAGCCCTTTTCCAGCACCGCGACCTTCAATTCATTGAAGGTGTTGGCAAGGTAATAGGCGGTGGCCAGCCCGTGCCCGCCGCCGCCGACAATGATGATGTCGTATTCGGGCTGCGGCTCTGGATCGCGCCAGAGCGGCTTCCAGCCCTTGTGGCCGGTCAGCCCTTCCCAGATCACGCGAAACCCGTTGAACTGCATGGTGCTGTCGATCTCCTGAACATATGGTCATGCGAGGCCAGAACTTTCGGGACTGAAAGCGCTGGCCGACGCAATAGGCGTAGGGCGAAAAATCCTGCTAACTCAGACTCTTCGCGCCTCAGATGTCAAGCGTGTTCGCCCGCTCCCAAGCCGAGAAATGCGACACGAAACTGTCCCATTCGCGGCGCTTGAGGGTGATGAACGCCTTGGAGAAATCGGCGCCAAGTCTGGTCTTCAACTCGCTGTCCTCGTCGAAGGCGCGGATCGCATCGAGCATGTTGAGCGGCAGCTTCGGCGCATCGGTGATCTTGTGGCCTTCGGCATACATGTCGATATCGTAGCGCGGGCCCGGATCGGCGTTGCTGGCAAGGCCCGACAGGCCGGTGGCAATGATCACCGCCTGCAGCAGGTAGGGGTTGGCCGCCCCGTCCGGCAGGCGCAATTCGAAGCGGCCCGGGCCGGGCACGCGCACCATATGGGTGCGGTTGTTGCCGGTCCATGTCACGGTGTTGGGGGCCCATGTCGCGCCGGAAACGGTGCGCGGGGCGTTGATGCGCTTGTAGCTGTTCACCGTCGGGTTGGTGATCGCCGCCATGCCGGTGGCGTGCTTCATGATGCCGCCGAGAAAGGCGCGTCCCTGATCCGACAGGCCAAGCTCTTTGCTGTCATCGGCAAAGGCATTGCTGGTGCCGTCCGCGTTCCAGACCGAGATATGGGCGTGGCAGCCGTTGCCGGTCAGCCCCTCGATCGGCTTGGGCATGAAGGTGGCGCGCAAGCCATGGTTTTCAGCAACCGATTTCACCATGAACTTAAAAAAGCTGTGGCGGTCGGCGGTGACCAGCGCATCGTCGAAATCCCAGTTCATCTCGAACTGGCCGTTGGCGTCCTCGTGGTCGTTCTGATACGGGCCCCAGCCGAGATCGAGCATGTAGTCGCAGATCTCCGAGATCACATCGTAGCGGCGCATCACCGCCTGCTGGTCGTAGCAGGGTTTTTCGGCGGTATCGGCAGCATCCGAGATGGCGTCGCCCTTGGGGGTGAGCAGGAAGAATTCCGCCTCGATGCCGGTCTTGACCCGCAACCCCTGTTCGGCGGCCTCGGCGACCAGCTTGCGCAGCACGTTGCGGGGCGCCTGCGCGACCTCCTGCCCTTCCATCACCAGATTGGCCGCAACCCAGGCGACCTCGGGTTTCCAGGGCAGCTGGATGACGGTGTCCGGGTCGGGCATGGCCAGCATATCGGCATGGGCGGGCGTCATATCGAGCCATGTGGCAAAGCCCGCGAAGCCCGCGCCATCCTGTACCATGCCCTCGATGGCCTGCGCCGGGACGAGCTTTGCCCGCTGCCCGCCAAACAGATCGGTGTAAGAGATCATGAAATATTTCACGCCCTTTTCGCGGGCGAAGGCGGCGAGGTCGGTCATGGGTTTTCCCTGTCGTTCTTTTCTTGTTTCGGATCGCCTGTGCGGCGATCCGGCCGGGTGGGGGTTTCACCCCCACACCCCCAGGATATTTGGCGCCAGAAGAAGCTGGAAGCTCTGGCGGGGTGGCAGGCGGGGTCAGAAACCGCCTTTGCCCGGAATCCAGTCGGTTCCGGCCAGCGGGACCTGCGCCATGGCAGCGGCTTCAATGGTCAGGGCCACGAGATCCTCGGGTTCGAGATTGTGAACATGGCTCTTGCCGCAGGCGCGCGCGAGGGTCTGGCATTCCAGCGTCAGCACATTGAGGTAGTTGCGCAGGCGGCGGCCTGCCTCGATCGGGTCAAGCCGGGCCATCAGTTCTGGGTCCTGAGTGGTGATGCCCGCCGGGTCGCGCCCTTCGTGCCAGTCGTCATAGGCGCCGGTGGTGGTGCCAAGCGCCCGGTAGTCCTGTTCCCATTTCGGATCGTTGTCGCCCAGTGCCACCAGCGCCGCGGTGCCGATGGAGACCGCATCCGCGCCCAGAGCCAGCGCCTTGGCGACATCGGCGCCGGTGCGGATACCGCCCGAGACCACCAGCTGCACCTTACGGTGCATGCCCAGATCCTGCAGCGCTTTGACCGCCGGGCGGATGCAGGCAAGCGTCGGGGTGCCGACGTTTTCGATGAACACATCCTGCGTTGCCGCAGTACCGCCCTGCATGCCATCAAGCACGATCACATCGGCGCCCGCCTTGACGCTGAGCGCAACGTCGTAATAGGGGCGCGCGCCGCCGACCTTGATGTAGATCGGTTTTTCCCAGTTGGTGATCTCGCGCAGCTCGAGGATCTTGATTTCCAGATCGTCCGGGCCTGTCCAGTCGGGGTGGCGGCAGGCGGAGCGCTGGTCGATGCCCACCGGCAGATCGCGCATGCCCGCGACGCGTTCGGTGATCTTCTGCCCCAGCAGCATGCCGCCGCCGCCGGGCTTGGCGCCCTGCCCCACGACCACCTCGATGGCGTCGGCGCGGCGCAGATCGTCGGGGTTCATGCCGTAGCGGCTGGGCAGGTATTGATAGACCAGCTTTTCGCTATGGCCGCGCTCTTCTTCGGTCATGCCGCCGTCGCCGGTGGTGGTCGAGGTGCCTGCCAGCGACGCGCCGCGCCCGAGCGCCTCTTTGGCGGGGCCAGAGAGCGAGCCAAAGGACATGCCGGCGATGGTGATCGGGATCTTCAGCTCGATGGGTTTCTTGGCAAAGCGGGTGCCAAGGGTGACCCCGGTTTCGCATTTCTCGCGGTAACCTTCGAGCGGGTAGCGCGACATCGACGCGCCAAGGAACAGCAGGTCGTCGAAATGCGGCACCCGGCGTTTGGCGCCGCCGCCGCGAATGTCGTAGATGCCGGTATGGGCGGCGCGGCGGATCTCGGCGTTCACCTCGTTGGAGAACGTCCAGGACTGGCGCGGCAGTGTCTGCGGAGTGTCGTTCATGCCCATGTCCTTCAGTATTCGTCTGCGTGGTCGACGTTGAAATGATACAGCTTGCGGGCAGAGCCGTAGCGTTTGAATTCCTCGGGCTTTGCATCTGCGCCAGCGCGGGTCAGCAGATCGGCGAGTATCTCGATATGTTCAGGGCGCATGTCTTTTTCGATGCAATCCGCGCCCAGAGATTTCACCGAGCCACGCACGAAGAGCCGCGCCTCGTATAGCGAATCCCCCAGCGCATCGCCGGCATCGCCCAGCACCACGAGGTTGCCGCTTTGCGCCATGAAGGCGGACATGTGGCCGATGTTGCCATGCACCACGATGTCGATGCCCTTCATCGAGATACCGCAGCGCGAGCTGGCATTGCCCTTGATCACCAGCAGCCCGCCATGGGCGGTGGCCCCGGCATATTGCGAAGCATCGCCATCGACGATCACTGTGCCGGACATCATGTTTTCCGCCACCCCCGGCCCGACAGAGCCGGTGACATGCACCGTGGCCAGCTTGTTCATCCCGGCGCAGTAATAGCCGGTGGACCCTTTCACCGTGACCTCGATCTCGGCATCGAGCCCCACCGCGATGGCATGGCTGCCGCGGGTGTTGAGGATCTCGAATTGGGTGTAATTGGTCGAGGGCGCGGCTTGCAGCGTCGCGTTGACCTCGCGCAGTTCGATCTGCCCCATGTCGAGGGTCTGCACGTCAGAGACGGCTTGTTTGGTCGCGGCCATGGCTCAACGCTCCCAGAAATAGACGGTGGCGGGTTCGGGTTCCCAGACGCGGGCGGTGTCGATCCCCGGAAGATTGGCGAAGGCGCGGTATTCGCTGCCAAAGGCGACGTAATCGTCGGTTTCGGCCATCACCGCGGGCTTGCAGGCGATCGGGTCGCGCACCACGCCAAAGCCGTTTTTCGTGCCCATGACGAAGGTGAAGAACCCGTCAAGATCATCGAGCGTGCCTTCGAGCGCCTGACCGAGGTTGGCACCTTCAGCGATGCGGGAGGAGATGTAGCAGGCGGCGACCTCGGTGTCGTTTTCGGTTTTCGGGGCAAAGCCCTTTTCACTGAGGATGCGGCGCATGGTGTTGTGGTTCGACAGCGAGCCATTGTGCACAAGGCACTGATCGGCATCGGTGCTAAAGGGGTGCGCGCCCAGCGTCGTCACCGCCGATTCCGTCGCCATGCGGGTATGGCCGATGCCATGGCTGCCGCCCATGGCGCGCAGGTTGAACCGGGCCGCGACATCGCGCGGCAGGCCGGTTTCCTTGTAGATCTCCATCGCCTCGCCCACGCCCATGATGCGCAGGCCGCGCGCCTCGAGGAAGGCCACGGCTGTCTTCAGCGCGTCTTCGGCAACGGTTAGAACCGCATGGGTATCTGCCTGCTTCATCGCGACGGGGGTGCCCAGCGCCTCGCCCAGCGCCACATCAAGGCCGGCAAAATCGCTCGCCGGGCTGTCCGACTGGACGGTGATCTTGTGCCCGCCCGCATCGGCGCCATAGATCGCGATGCCCGCGCTGTCCGGGCCGCGGTCGGTCATGGTGATCAGCATGTCCGTCAGCATGTCGCCAAGCTTTGGGCGCAGGTCTTCCTTCTTGAGGAAGAGTCCGACAATGCCACACATGGGATTTCTCTCCGTTCCTGAGGGGTCTGCGCCCCGGTTTCGCCACTCGGGATACGCTGGCGCAGATTTCCTTACAAGAATATTATTTCACTTCAGGAAAAGATTGTGATGCAGCGCTGCAGATGCATTCCGAATAGGCAACCGCCGGGTTTTGCAAAGCCAACACCAGATCCCCGGCAGATCCGCACAAGGGCATCTGTCGCGCGCATCGCTTCGCCGCGTTTCCTGCTGTCTGGCGCTGCCACCGCCGACAGCGGGTTTCAGCCCGACGCGCCGCGCCTTGGCGAGAGGCTTGCTTTGCCGACAGACAAAGCTGCGCGGAAGACCTTACTAGCGCCAAAGCTGCGTCTTTACCGCGCCTGCGGATAGGTGATGATCGACAGGTAGCGCGCCGGGATTTCGACCAGTACTTCGGGCCCGTGCGGCGCATCGGAATCGAACAGCAGGGAATCGCCGGGTTCCAGCAGGTACAGCTGATCGCCGTGGCGATAATCGATCACCCCGTCCAGCATGTAGATCAGCTCGATCCCCTCATGCTGGAAGGCCGGGAACCGGTCCGAGGCTGAATCAAGCGTGATCAGGTACGGTTCGACCACAACGCCGGAATTATTCGACCCGATGTGGCCCAGCAGGTTGTACTGATGCCCGGCGCGGGTGCCTGCGCGTTCGATCTCGGCCCCCTGCCCGGCCTTCACATGCATCGCCCCGCGCGGCTCTTCGAAGCCCGAGAACAGCTGCACCAGTGGCACCCGCAGCGCATTGGCCAGCGCCTGAAGCGTCGTGAGCGAGGGCGAGATCACCCCGTTCTCGATCTTGGACAGCATCCCAACCGACAGCCCGGTCTGCTGCGCCAGTTCCGAGCCGGTCATGCGCTGGCGCTTGCGCAGCTCGCGCACCTGTCGGCCAATCGCCACCTCGAGGTTCTTTTCCCGCAGCTCGCGCACCGCGTGCGGGTTCTGGGTCAGTTTTGAGGGCGATGCGCTTTTCATGAGGGATCCGTCCTTGAGGGTACCCTGTGGTGCAGGCGGAGCGCCGGTCATGTCAATCCTCCAGACGGTTCACGATTTCAGCCGCGCCCCGGCGGGATCGTATAGCGGCGACAGCGTCACCTCGCAGGGCACGCGCTGCATCGCCACCTCCAGCTCGTAGCTGCCCGAGGCGATCCAGTCCTTGGTCACGCCGCCGGGGTGTTTCAGATAGCCCATGCCAATCGCCTTGCCCAGCGTATGGCCGAAGCCGCCCGAGCTGAGATAGCCGACCCGCTCGCCGTTGCGGAACACCGTTTCGCGCCCCAGCAGGATGACCTCTGGCGCGGCGGTAAAGGTGGCAAGGCGCCGGGTCAAGGCGCGCTGCTTTTGCGCCAGCAGCGCGGGCTGGCCGCGAAACGCCTTGCCCTGCGCCACGGCAAAGCCCAGCCCGGCCTCGTAGGGCGTGCTGTCGGGGCCAATGTCGCTGCCCCATGCGCGGTAGCCCTTTTCCAGACGCAGGCTTTCGATGGCGCGGTAGCCTGCATCGACCAGCCCATGCGCCGCGCCCGTCATGTGCAGCGCATCGAACACGCTGGTGGCATATTCGACCGGCAGGTGCAGCTCCCAGCCCAGCTCTCCGACATAGCTGACCCGCAGCGCCCGCACCGGCGCGCCCGCGATGGCGATCATCTGCGCCGTGCCAAAGGGGAACGCGGCGTTCGACACATCCGCCCGCGTCACCGCCGACAGGATGTCGCGCGCCTTTGGCCCCATCAGCGACAGCACCGCGGTGCCCGAGGTCACATCGGTCAGCTGTGCGTTCGCCCCCGCCAGCCCGCGCCTGATCCAGTCGAAATCGCGAGTGGCAAAGCCGGTGCCGGTGACGATGTAAAACGCCTCGGGGCCGGTGCGGACCACCGTCAGGTCCGCCTCGATGCCGCCGCGATCGTTGAGCATCTGGGTATAGGTCAGCGCGCCCACCGGCCCGCCCACGTCATTGGCGCAGATCCGTTGCAGGGCGGATTCAGCATCCGGGCCTTGCAGCCAGAACTTGGCAAAGGAGGTCTGGTCGATCAGCACCGCCGCCTCGCGCGCGGCGCGGTGTTCGCGGGCGACGGCGGCGAACCAGTTGGGGCGCTCATAGGTATAGATGTCTTTCGCCACCTCGCCGGGGGCGGCGAACCAGTTGGGGCGCTCCCAGCCCATCTTTTCGCCGAACACCGCGCCGCGCCGGGCAAGCCGGTCGTACAGCGGCGAGCGGCGGGCCGGTCGGGCGCTGTCATGTTCCTCGGAGGGCCAGGCCATGGTGTAATGCTTGCCATAGGCTTCGACGGTGCGGGTGCGCACCCAATCGGTATCGAAATGCGGGCGGCCAAAGCGGCGGATGTCGACGGGCCACAAATCCATCGGCGGCTCGCCCTTGGCCACCCATTCCGCCAGCGCCATGCCCGCGCCGCCGCCCGAGGCGATACCAAAGGCGTTGAACCCGGCCCCGACAAAGAACCCCGGCTGCTCTGGCGCCTCGCCAAGGATGAAGTTGCCATCGGGGGTAAAGCTTTCCGGCCCGTTGGTCAGCGTCTTGATGCCGGCGGTTTGCAGCGCTGGCACGCGGCCCAGCGCCAGTTCCATGATCTGTTCGAAATGATCATAGTCGCTGCTTAGCAGCGTGTAGTGAAAGCCCTCGGGAATGCCCGAAATCGCCCAGGGCTTGGGGTTCGGCTCGTAGCCGCCCATCACCAGCCCGCCGACCTCTTCCTTCCAGTAGGTCAGCCGGTCGGGGTCGCGCAGGGTCGGCAGATCGCGGGTGACGCCCTCGATCGGCTCGGTCACCATGTACTGATGTTCCATCGACACCAGCGGCACGGTGACCCCCAGCGGCGCGGCGAAATCGCGGGTCCATTGGCCGCAGCAGGCGATGACGATGCCGGTCTTGATAAAACCCTGCGCCGTCTGCACCCCGGTGATGACGCCGTTTTCGCGCGTGACCGACAGCGCCTTGCAATCCTCGATGATCTGCGCCCCGGCCATGCGCGCGCCCTTGGCCAGCGACAGGGTGATGTCCGACGGGTTGGCCTGCCCGTCGGTCGGCAGATAAGCCGCGCCGATCACGTCGGACACATCCATCAGCGGCCACAGCGATTGCGCCTCAAGCGGCGTCAGCAGCTGCATATCAAGGCCGAAGCTGCGGGCGGTGGTGGCCTGACGTTTCACCTCCGTCCAGCGCTCGGCATTGCAGGCAAGGCGCAGACCGCCATTGCGCTTCCACCCGGTCGCCTGCCCGGTCTGGGCCTCGAGCGTGTCATAGAGTTTCACCGAATAGCCCAGCAGCTCGGTGATATTGGCCGAGCTGCGCAGCTGCCCCACCAGCCCCGCCGCGTGAAAGGTGGTGCCCGAGGTCAGCTTATGCGCCTCGAGCAGCACCACCTCCCAGCCGAGACTGGCAAGGTGATAGGCGGTCGAGCAGCCAATGATGCCACCGCCGACGATGACGGCGCGGGCTTGGGTCGGGAAGGTCATCGGGCGGTCCATGTCTCAAGGGCGGCGCGATAGCGGGCGAGGTTCTCGCCAGTATAGGCCACATAATCAAACTCGATCTGCGAGGTCAGCTCGGACACCATCGACCACATCGCCTCGCGCAGCAGCGAGGCGCATTTCATCGCCCCGTAGCGGCGCAGGTAGGCGGCATCGGGCGTATGGCCAAGATACAGGCCGAGCATCTCTTGCTCTGCCCCATCGGGAAGGCCCGCATTCGACGCCAGCCCGCCCAGATCGAACAGCGGCGCATTAAACCCGCCATATTCCCAATCCACCAGCCACAGCCGGTCTTCGGCGCGCAGGATGTTCTGCGGCAGCAAATCGTTGTGCCCCAGCACCATGTCGATGGGCTGCACCGCCTCTTCCAGCTGCATCGCCTCGCTCATCAGCTGCGGGATCAGGGACAGGTGGGGCGATCCGTGGCGGGCAAGGTAGCTGGCATAGCTGCGCAGCACGTGAAAGACCCAGAAGGTCAGCACCGGGCCGGTGACACGGCGGGTCAGATCGCGGTGCACGCGGGCGACAAGATCCACCGCGGCGCGCAAAGTGGCGGGGTCGTGCAGATCGGCCTCGGTCAGCGCGGTCGAGGTGATGAAATCGGTGATCATCACGCCCGGCTCGGCATGGCGCAAGGCCGGGGAAATCCCCGCCTCTGCCGCCGCCTGCGTCAGCGCCTGTTCATTCCAGCGCATCACCAGATGTTCGGGGATATCCTGCCCCAGCCGCACCACGTATTGCCGCCCCGCGCAGCTCACCACGTAGTTGAGGTTGGTGATGCCCCCGGTCAGCGGCGCGATCTCGATCGGGCCGGACCAGAACGCCAACGCCTTTACGCGATCTTCTAGGGTCATGCGTCGTAATCACCCTTGGCACGGGATTTGGTCGGGTCGAAATGCGGAAACGCCACGACGCGCGCCGTCAGGCGTTTCTGATGCCCGTCGAGCTGCCCGATCTGCAGCTCGGTGCCGAGGATCGCGTGAAGCGCTTCCACACGCGCCAGAGCGATGGTCTTGCCAAGGATTGGCGAGCGGGTGGCGCTGGTGATCACCCCGACCTGCACGCGCCCCAGCCGCACGCAATCACCATGCGACGGCACGGTGGTCGCATCGACCTCCAGCCCGACCAGTTTGCGCTGCGGATGCGCCTTGCGTTCCAGCAATGCTTCGCGCCCCGAGAAATCGGCTTCCTTGCTTTTCAGCGGCACGGTAAAGCCGATGCCCGCCTCGAACGGGTCGGTCTGATCATCGAATTCATGGCCGGCAAAGGCCAGCCCGGCCTCGATGCGCAGCATGTCCAGCGCCGCCATGCCGAGCGGCTCCAGCCCATAGGCCTGCCCCGCCTTCCAGATCGCATCGAACACCTCGGGCGCGTCCTTGGGGTGGCAGAAGATCTCGTAGCCCAGCTCGCCGGTATAGCCGGTGCGCGAGATCATCACCGGCGTGCCGGAAAAATCCCCCAGCCGGGCGATGGTAAAGCGGAACCAGCCGAGGTCTTCGACGCTCGCACGATCCGGCGGGGTCCAGAAGATCTGCGACAGGATCGCGCGCGCGTGCCGCCCCTGCAGCGCAACATTGTGCAATTGGTCGGTCGAGCTGCGCACATGGGCGTCAAGGCCCAGCGCCGCGGCCTGGTCGCGCAGGAACATGCCGGAATGATCGCTGCCGCCGATCCAGCGGAAATTGTGATCGCCCAGCCGGAACACCGTACCATCGTCGATCATGCCGCCATGCTCTGCGCAAACGGCGGTATAGACCACCTGCCCGACGCTGAGCTTTTCGATATTGCGGGTAACGCAAGCGTTCATCAGCGCCAACGCATCCGGGCCGGTGATTTCGAACTTGCGCAGCGGCGAGAGATCCATGATCGCGGCCCGCTCGCGGCAGGCCCAGTATTCGCCCAGCGTGCCGGTGCCGGGAAAGCTGTTCGCCAGCCAATAGCCATTATATTCGATGAAATCGCGGGTATGCGCGGCAAAGCTGGCGTGAAAGCCCGTCTCTTGCGTATGAATCGCGTCGTCCTCCGGGCGCTTGCGCCAGCCGATCGAGCGGCGGAAATCCTCCGCCGCGCCATAGGTGCGCAGCTGAATGTCGGTTGGGGTCCAGCCATTGGCCGGGTCGATATCGTCGGGGCAGGCCGTCGAGACGCAGACCAGATCGCTCAGCGCCCGCAGCAGCACGTAATCGCCGGGGCGCGACCATGGCTCATCGGTGACGATGCCATGATCGGCGTCCAGCAGCGTGTTGAAAAAGAAGTTGATGGCGGGCCAGCCGGCACGTGGGCGCACGCCGTAGGGACCCAATGACAGGTTGATGTTGTCGGTACAGTTCACATGCCCGAAATAGCCCATGTCGTCGTAATAACGCGCGGTACAGGCCAGCCCGAAGGTGTCGTGCCGCCCACAAGTGTCCTGTACGATCTCGACCAGCGGTTCGAAATCCACGGTCCAGTATTTCGCCGCGAGGCCCGGCTTGGGGTAGACGCGCCCGGTCATCGAGCGGGTGGCGGTCGGATCGATCTCACGCGGGTGGCCCGCATCGAGGCTGCGCGCGCTGAACGCCTGAAAATCCGAACATTCGCGGCCCTGCACGTCGAGCACCTGAATGAAGGCCCCCTTGGGCACCTCGTAGATGAACGCCTCGCCGGGGGCGATGTTGCGGTCGATCACCGGGTCGGCCAGCGGATCGGGGGCGCTGTGCGGGCGCTTGAACGCCGGATCGGCGCGGTTGATCCACAGCAGCAGGTCGGTGACGGTGTCCTGCGCATCGGGGGTCATCGGCCCGCCCGGCGCGCCCACCACCAGCAGCCCGCCGCCCTGCGCGACAAAGCGCACACTGTCGCCGGGGCGCGAGCCCTCGGCAAACACCCGCACCGCGCGTGCGCCGCCAAGATCGAAGCCCGCCGCACCCAGCGCCCGCGCCACGCCGCGCCCGGAGGCCGTTTCCAGCAGCGTCGCCTTCAGCCCCTCGGGGCCGCAATTGCCCACCGCTCCGATCAGTCCCGGGTCGCCCACCCCCGCTGGCGTGAAAGCGACCAGTTCGGCCACCTGCCCGCCCTCGCGGTCCTCCACGGTGATGACATCGCCCGCGTGGATTTCCACCGCCCGCGAGCCGCCCCCCGGCACCGGGTGCCGCTCTGTGCCCGGCGGCAAGGACAGGCCCGGGGTCAGCACCCCCCGCTTTGGCACGGCAAGATCCATCACTCGGCGGCCTCTGCCCCGGTCTGAAGATAGCTTTCCAGACTGTCATCCAGCGCATGCCGCCACGGGGTGTGATGCGGCGGTGCCATGGTGCCGGTCATCGGCGAGACATAGCCATTGTCGCGGAACGCCATGATGGCTTTCTTCTTGTGTTTCTTCCACTGGAAGAACGCCTCGTTGGCGCCCTCGACGTTGAAACTGGGGTAATCGGTCTCGGCGATCAACTCTTTGACGTACTCGCCCTGATAGACGATGGCATCGTGATCATCGCCCACCAAGTCTTCATTGGCCTGACGCCGGGTCCAGTCGGCCTCCATGGCCGCGGCATCCGGCAGGACGATCTTGCCAAGGATACAGTCGCGCACCCACCACGCCTGCGCGTCGAACATGTTGAACGTGTACCACTGGTCCTGCATCCCCAGATAGAACAGCTTGGGATTTCCGGTATAGACCACGCCCTTGTACAGATCGCTCGCCGCCAGCCGGTTCGCGGTCTTGAGCCGCAGATCATCCCCAAGGAAGGGGAAATGGTGCTTGTAGCCGGTGCACAGGATGATCGCATCGACCTTTTTGCTCGTGCCATCCTTGAAGGTGACGGTCTTGCCCTCGACCTTTTCCAGCGCCGGAACCTCGGCCCAGTTCTCGGGCCACTCATAGCCCATCGGTGCTGTGCGATGCGCCACGGTGATCGACTTCGCACCGTATTTCCAGCATTGCGAGCCGATGTCCTCTGCGGAATACGAAGTGCCGAGGATCAGCAGATCGCGGTCTTCGAACTCGCGCGCATCGCGAAAATCATGGGCGTGCAGGATGCGACCGTTGAAGCTCTCGAAGCCGGGATAATAGGGCACGTTGGGAAAGCTGAAATGCCCCGAGGCGACAATGACATGGTCGAACTCTTCGGCGCTTTCGCTGTCGGTTTCGCAATTGCGCGCCTTGACGGTGAACAGGCCCGACGCCTCGTCAAAGGTCACATCGCGCACCACGGTCGAAAACTGGATCCAGTCGCGCACGCCAGCCTGTTTCACCCGGCCTTCGATGTAATCGAACAGCACCGCGCGCGGCGGATAGCTGGCGATCGGCTTGCCGAAATGCTCGTCAAAGGTGTAATCGGCGAATTCCAGCCCCTCCTTGGGGCCGTTGGACCACAGGTAGCGATACATCGATCCATGCACCGGGTTGCCGTATTCATCGACCCCGGTGCGCCAGTCATAGCGCCAAAGTCCGCCCCAGTCGGGTTGCTTTTCATAGCAGACGATCTCGGGACTCTCGCCGCCCGCCGCTTTGGCCGACTGAAAGGCCCGCAGTTGCGCCAGCCCCGAAGGCCCCGCGCCGATCACGCAAATCCGCATTTCCGTCTCCCTGTTCATGTGCAATCGCACTAGGCATATTTTTCCTGATGGTTACAAAAATTTCTCTCAGATCAACCATTCTTCTTGTCGTGGCGACTGCTGACTGAAAATCTGCAAGCGTTGCAGCCCGGGCTGCACATTGATGAGGCAACCGGTTTTCACGAGGCTCGGCACATGCGGTTCCCGGTTCATAAACACGAGCGGATCGAACACCCGGCTGGTTGCCACGCCATGCCGGCCAAAGCGGGGCTCGCTTGCGCGACGGTGCAGCCGAACCTGGCCACGCGCGCAGGCCCGGCTCCAGACGGCGCTCGCAAGGCGCGCAGATGCCGTCACCGCAGCGGCGCAGCAGATCTTCAACTACGGGTGCCGCCCCTTCGGCATCGCAACCTGACGTCAAGGACCATCTGAAATGAGCGCGGAACTGACCCCTTTCGAAATCTTCGAGGCGGGCGATGTCGCCCTGCAATGCGGCATCACGCTGAAGGGGGCAAAGCTTGCCTACAGCACCTATGGCACGCTGAACGCGGCGCGGAACAATGTCATTGTCTACCCGACGCGCTACGGCGGCAGCCACGCCGACAATGAGTTCCTCATCGGCACTGACATGGCGCTGGACCCGTCGAAATATTTCATCGTCGTGCCCAACATGCTGGGCAACGGCGTGTCGTCGTCGCCATCCAACACGCCGATCCCGCTGCACGGGCCGGATTTCCCGACCATCACGCAATATGACAATGTCATGCTTCAGGAGCGAATGCTGCGCGAGCTGTTCGGCATCGAGCAGATCCGGCTGGTCTGTGGCTGGTCTATGGGCGGCCAGCAGGCCTACACTTGGGCGGCCCTGTTCCCAGAGCGCGTCGCCGCCATGGCCTGCTTTTGCGGTCAGGCGATCACCGCCGGGCACACTTATGTGTTCCTCGAAGGCGTCAAGCACGCGCTGATCACCGATCCCGAATGGCAGCAGGGCCGCTACACGCAGCAGCCTTGGCGCGGCCTGACCGCCAAGGGCCGGGTCTGGGCCGGCTGGGTACTTTCGCAGGAATGGTTCCGCGCCGAGCTGTGGCGCGACATGGGCTTCATCAGCGTCGAGGATTACCTGAAGAACACATGGGATTCGATGTATTATGGGCTCGATTCCAACGACATGCTGTCGATGATCCGCACCTGGCAGCTGTGCGACATCGCCGCCAATCCGGTTTACAACGGCGATCGCAAGGCGGCACTTGCGGCGATCACCGCGCGTTCGATCATCCTGCCCTGCCGCACCGATCTGTATTTCCCGCCCGAAGACAACGCCGCCGAGGTGGCGCAGATGCCCAACGCCGAACTGCGCGTGATCGACAGCGTCTGGGGCCATTACGCAGGCGGCGGGCGCAACGCCGCCGACACCGCCGTCATCGACAACGCCCTGCGCGAGCTGCTGGCATGAGCTGGGATGTCATCGTCGTCGGCGCAGGCAGCGCCGGTTGCGCCGCAGCTGAACGCCTGTCGCGCGATGCCTCCTGCAAGGTGCTGCTGCTCGAGGCCGGACCACCCGGCCACCACCCCTTTGTGCAGATGCCCGCTGGCGTGGCCAAGGCCATCGCCCACCCCCGCTTCAACTGGCATTACGAGACAGTGCCGCAAACCCATATGGACAACCGCCGCCTCTACGTGCCGCGCGGCAAGCTGCTGGGCGGCTCGTCCGGCATCAACGCCATGGTCTGGGTCACGGGCCATGCGTCGGATTACGACTGGTGGGCGGCGAACGGCGCGCCCGGCTGGGGCTGGGCCGATGTACAGCCAACGCTGGACGAGATCACCGCCATCATGGCCCCATCCCTGCCCGCCTCCGGCCCCGCCTATGACGGTTTCATCGCAGCGGGCCGCCAGTTGGGCCACCCGGTCCAAGGCGCTGTCGACGGCCAGGAACACGGCTTCGGCCTCTTCCGGCTCAACACCGCCAATGGCCGCCGCCGCAGCGCCGCGCATGCCTTCCTGAGCCTCGCCAGAACCCGCCCCAACCTGACCATCCGCACCGGCGCCCAGATCACCGGCCTGCATATGTCCGGCCCGCGTACCACCGGCGTGCACCTTGCAGACGAAACCCTGAAGGCCGGGCATATCGTCCTGTGCACCGGCGCCATCGGCACCCCGCATCTGCTGATGCTTTCCGGTATCGGCCCGGCAGATCACCTGCGCGCCCATGGCATCAGCGTCGCCGCAGACCTGCCCGGTGTTGGCGAGAACCTGCACGACCACCTCGAGGTCAAGGTCAAGCACCGCATGACCCGGCCGCTGTCGCTGTGGGATGCCGCGAAATTCCCCAACAACCTCGCCACCGGCGCAAGGTGGCTGCTGACGAAACAGGGCGCAGGCTGCCAGCAAGGGCTCGAGGCCGGCGCCTTCCTGTCCCTCGATCCGGCAAACGCCGCCCCGGACACCCAGCTGCATTTCATCAATGCCCTGGCCTTCGACGGTGCCACCGCCGCTGACAAAGGCCACGGCTTCGCCATCGACGTCACCCAGCTACAACCGCAAAGCCGGGGCACCCTGCGACTCGCCTCCGCCGATCCGGCCGCCAAGCCGCTGATCGATCCCAATTACCTCGCCGAAGACACCGACCGCAAACTGCTGCGCGACGGGCTCAAACTGCTGCGCGAACTTTGCCGCCAGCCCGCCCTTGCCGCCTTCACCGGCGCAGAGCTCCGCCCCGGCCCGCAAATCACCACCGACGCCCAGCTCGACGCCACCATTCGCGCCACCGCCGACAGCATCTATCACCCCGTCGGCACCGCCCGCATGGGCAGCGATCCGCAATCCGTCACCGACCCGCAAACCATGGCGGTGCACGGCATCGACAACCTCTCCATCGCCGATGCCAGCGTCATGCCCCGCATCGTCTCGGGCAATACCAACGCCGCCGCCATCCTGATCGGCGCGCTCGGCGCCGCCAAAATCGCCGCCAGCCTCTGACGCGCAGCCCCGCCTCTTCATCTTGCCCTTAAACTCCGGGGGTGTGGGGGCTGGCCCCCACGCCAAGCCCTCCCAAGGCGCCACGAGCGCAAAAGGGGCGCGCCATCCCCGGCACGCCCCTTTCCAAATATCCAAGCCCCTCAGCGCGGCGAAAAGCTCAGCGGCAAGGCAATCGGCCCGGTGTTGCCACTGTCCGCCAGCCAGGTTGCGCCCTCGCCGATGACAGGCGCGCCCATACGCGCTGACAGCACCCGGAACGCCACCGCCATGTCGTTGCGCGCCACAAGATTGCCAAGGCAGTGATGCACCCCGCCGCCAAAGCCAAAGTTGCGCGCCCGCTTCGCGGTGATATCGAACCCGGCGTCGCCCATCACCTCGGGATCCGTGCCCGCACTCTCGGAATACAGATGCAGCACCGTGCCCTTGGGCACCGTGATGCCGCCGTATTCGAAATCCTCGATGGCCTCGCGCGACACCCAGGTGATGGTGGGCCGCATCCGCATCACCTCGGTCGCCGCCGCCATGTCCAGCGATGGATCATGCGCCAGCGCCTCCCATTGATCCGGATGCGCCGCGAACATCGACAAGCCAAGCCCCAGCTGGTTGCGCGTTGTGTCGACCCCGGCAAAAGCCAGCATCAGCGCAAGGTTCCACAGCTCGTCATGGCTCAGCCGGTCGCCATCTTCGCGCGCCTGCACCATGACCGACAGAATGTCATCGCCGGGCGACGCCTCACGCTGCTTCAGCACGTCCGAGATATAGGCCCCAAGCTCGACCGTCGCCGCCTCGATCTCGTCGACCAGATCCGGGAAATTCACCCCCAGCGCCAGCCCCATGGTGGCCGAGGTGCGCAGAATGAACGGCGCCTCGGATTCCGGCAGGCCCAGCAGCAGGCACAGCACCCGCGCCGCATAAGGGTCGGCGAATTCGGCCATGAAATCGCAGCAGCCGCGCGCGATGAACCCATCCGCCAGATCATTGGCGATACGCTCGAATTCCGGCATCAGCGCCTTGACGATCTTCGGCGAAAACGCCGGGTTCACCAGCTTGCGCAGCCGCCAGTGATCGTCGCCCTCGCGCACGAGGATGGTGTTGTTCCACCAATCGGCGAAGACACCCGAGGTCACCCCGTTCAGCGCCGGCCACGCATGGCTGCCCTGAATCAGCGATTTGTGGGTCAGCAACTGCCCCATTTCCTTGTGGCGCAGCACCGCAAGCCCATAGGGCGTGCGGGCGTACCAGCTTTTGCTGCGCGCCGCGCGCACCGGCGCGGAGCGCAGGGAAAATCCCGGATTGGCCACGTCGAGAAACGGCGCGTCCGGGAATTGCGCTTCAAGGCTCATGGCAGGCATTCCATATAGGTATCCTTGTCCCAGTCGGTCACGGTCGACATGAACCGCGCCCACTCATCGCTCTTGTATTCATGGTACAGGCGGAACATCTCGCCCGGAAGCCCGCGCTGCACCACCTCGTCGTTTTCCAGATGGATCAGCGCCTCGCCGAGGCTCATCGGCAGCTTCTTGACCTTCTTGCCCTGTTCGATGGCCTCGTAGATGTTGCGCTCTTCGGGCTCGCCCGGATCGAGGTTGTTGTCGAGCCCGTCATCCATCGCCGCCAGCAGGGTTGTGCCCATCAGATACGGGTTCACCATGGAATCCACCGAGCGGTATTCAAACCGCCCCGGCGCCGAAACCCGCAAGCCGGTGGTGCGGTTCTGAAAGCCCCAGTCGGAAAACACCGGCGCCCAGAAACCGGTATCCCACAGCCGACGATAGCTGTTGACGGTCGATGCCCCGATCGCAGTCAGCGCCTGAAGATGCTGCACCACCCCACCAATCGCCTTGAGACCGGTCTTGCCCGGCATCTGCGGATCGTCGGTGTCGGGCATGAAGGTGTTGTCGCCGCCTTTGACGTACATGTAGTTTTCCGCCATTCCCGGCAGGTTGTCGGGATCGTTGCCGGTGCGGCGGAATTCATCCTCTCCGGCAGACCACAGCGACATGTTGTGATGGCAGCCAGACGCCGACACGCCCATGAACGGCTTGGTCATGAAACAGGCAAAGATGCCGTTTTCCCGCGCCACCTGCGCGCAAAGCTGGCGATAGGTGGTCAGCCGGTCGGCGTTGCGCAGCACGTCATCGAAGGCCCAGTTCAGCTCTAGCTGGCCGGGCGCGTCTTCGTGATCGCCCTGAATCATGTCCAGCCCCATCTTGCGGGCATAGCGGATCACCTGCATCGACACCGGGCGCAGCGCCTCGAACTGGTGGATGTGGTAGCAATAGGGTTTCGAGACGCCCTCGGACGGCTTGCCGTTCTCGTCGTACTTGAGCCACATCATCTCGGGCTCGGTGCCCATACGCAGCTGCAGCCCGTGCTTTTTCTGAAACTCCTTGTGCAGGCGGCGCAAGTTGCCACGGCTGTCCGCAGTCAGATAAGCGCCGGGATCGATCTTTTCCTCGCGGTTGCGGAACAGGGTACAGAACATCCGGCCGATTTCCGGCGCCCATGGCAGCTGCATGAAAGTCTCGGGTTCGGGGATGCCCACCAGCTCGGCCGCCTCGGGGCCATAGCCCAGATAATTGCCCTCGCGGTTGGTGAACAGGTTCACGGTCGAGCCATAGACCAGCTGAAAGCCCTTCTTGGCGACGCTTTCCCAATGGTCGGCGGGAATGCCCTTGCCCATGATCTTGCCGGTGACCGACACGAACTGAAGATAAAGGTATTCGATGCCCAGCGCGTCGATCCTTGCGCGCACCGCCTTGATCTTTTCATCGCGGCCCGGTTCTTCGACGAAGCTTTCGATATCCATGAATTCGCGTCCCTGCTGTGTGCTTGTCTGACCCAAAGACAGCCTTGGCGACTCGCATTCTGTCCAGTGAAAGTTATTCCTAGCGGGAAATTTTTATTCTCAAGGGTAGATTCGCCTACCCAACAGGCAGGCATGATTCGCACAACGCCGCCAAATTGCGCAAACACACGGCGATTTTGCCTTGGATCGAACAAAACTGGGGATTCCTCCACCCCCGCCCCATGCCGAGATTTGCCGACAGGAAACTTTCTTCACTGTGGGGCGCAGGGGCGAGCACAAGCCCTGTCAAAAGATATCTCCCGCAAACAGACCAATGGGGACAATAGGACAATGGAACAGGAACTCGCCGCCCTGACGGAACGGCTTGCTGCGCTAGAAAGCAGCACCGCGATGTCGGGCACGATCAATTCGGAAATCTTCTACTGGTGGTGTACCGCGCTGATGATCGCCATCCACGCAGGCTTTCTGGCCTACGAGATGGGCGCAAGCCGGGTCAAGAACGTGCTGGCATCGGGGATCAAGAACATCCTCGCCTTCGCCTTCATGGTGCCGACCTTCTATTTCTTCGGCTGGTACATCTACCTGTCGTTTTACAACGGCCTGCTGCCGGCCGATGACGCGGCGGGCCTGCCGTGGGAATTGTCGATGGGTCCGAACCTGACCGACAACGCCACCGGCATCTTCTGGGCGGCCTTCACGCTGTTTGCCGCCACCACCGCCTCGATTTTCTCGGGCGCGGTGATCGAGCGCATCCAGACCGCGGGCTTCCTGATCCTTGCCATCCTGCTGGGCTCGGTGGTCTGGATCCTTGGCGGCGCATGGGGCTGGCATCCGCAGGGCTGGCTGACCGTCAAGTTCGGCTATCACGACGTGGGTGCGGCAGGCGTCGTGCACATGGTCGCGGGCTTCTTTGCGCTTGGCGTGCTGCTGAACCTCGGGCCGCGCGTCGGCAAGTTCAACTCGGACGGCAGTGCCAATGCGATCTTTGCGCATAACGTGCCCTTCACCATCACCGGCCTGATGCTGATCATCGTCGGCTTCTTCGGCTTTCTTGGCGGGTGCATCATCTACATGCCCGGCGAACAGTGGATCAACATCTACGGCCAGCCCACCACGCTGTCGGCATTCGCCTTCAACACGCTGATGGGCATGGCAGGCGGCATCATCGGGGCATGGGTCAAGACCCGCGATCCGTTCTGGATGATGTCCGGCGCGCTGATCGGCATCTTTGCGGCGGCTTCCGGTCTTGATGTCTACTACCCGCCGGTTGCCTTCGTTCTGGGCACCTTCGCAGGCTTCGTCGTGCCGATGGTTGCGGTCTGGCTTGAAAAGATGGGCATCGACGATGCGGTTGGCGCCTTCCCGGTGCATGGCATCGGCGGCCTGATCGGCGTGGTGGCCTGCGGCATCTTTGCTGGCGGCTATCCCAACATCGACGGCATGCCCCCGGTTTCGCTCTGGGGCCAGATCGTCGGCGCGGCCACCATGGCGGTGCTGGGCTTCCTGCCCGGCTATGTCGTGTCCTTCGTGCTGAACGCGGTCGGGTTGCTGCGCGTGCCCGATCACATTCAGGAAAAGGGTCTGGACATCGTCAAGGTGCCGGTCTCGGCCTATCCCGAAAACTACGTCACCGGGCCGATCAACGTGGCCACTCCGGCCGGCGTTGCTGCCGCCCCTGCCGAATAAGAAAGGACAGATCTTATGAACACCTCTCCGATCACCAGCTGGGACGGGGCCGAGGCGGTCTTTACCTTCGCCGACAAGCCCGCAGTCATGATGTTGTTCCTGCTGCTGGCTGCGGTCATCACCTTCGGCACGGTCGTCATCGCTGCCGTGCATGAGAAGCACGCCTATAATTCGCACTGACATCCCTTGGTCACGCGAGAACGAAGGGGGCGGGCCGCAAGGCTCGCCCCCTTTTTCATGGGCGTTGAACTTCCCGGAATTTGCCGAAATTTCGCCGCAACCCTGCATCAGATGTTCGTCATGAACACCCTTCCATCCCGCGCCGCCGCGCTTGTCGACGGCGACAATATCTCACCGAAACATGCCGCGCGCATTCTGCGGGCCGCCCGCAGCATCGGGCAGCTCGACGTTGCCCGGGTCTATGGCGTGATGGCTGGCGGTTCGGATTGGCTGAAAGCCCCCGGCTGGCGGTTCGTCCATGCGGGCGGCGGCAAGAACGCCACCGATCTGCTGATGAGCATCGACGCGATGGAACTGGCTCTGGCCCTCGGCATCGAGACGTTTGTACTTGCCACGTCGGACAGCGATTTCACCCATGTTGCGCAGCGCCTGCGAGAGCGCGGCGCCAAGGTCGTCGGTGTCGGAGAGCGAAAGGCACCGGAACAGTTTCGCGCGGCCTGCTCGGATTTCTTCGAGCTCCCGACCGAGGCACAGCCGGCAATTGACGCGAGCGCAAAGCCGGTGTCGCCGACGCGACGCCCCTCGCAACTTGACGAAGCCATAAAGCTGCTCATCGCCAAGCACAGTGAACAAGGCAAAGGTATGCTTTTGTCCGAATTCGGCGGACGGATTCACCACCTGCATGGAACCGTGCTCAAGGACCTGCCAGAAGGGTCGTGGCGCGGCTATTTCGAGGCACGACCAAGCCTGTTCGGGATCGACCCCAAAGGCACGGGCGCGAGGGTGCGGTTTTTGCGGTCTGGCTTCGCCTCCGCCTGACCTGTGCCTGATTATTGGTCCCGATCAGTCGTCGCACTTGATTTGCCGCAATGCAGAATCGCCACGCGCCGGGTCTAAGGGCCACGTTGGGGAGGACAAAACGGCCTAACGACTCAAAGGGATCGACAGATGTTCTCACTTGCCGGGCAAAAGGCCCTGATCGTCGGCATCGCCAACGAGCATTCCATCGCCTACGGCTGCGCCAAGGCGCTGCGCGTGCAGGGCGCCGACCTTGCCATCACCTATCTCAACGACAAAGCTGAACGCTTTGTCCGCCCTCTGGCCGAAGAGCTTGGCGCGCAGATCATCGCGCCGATGAATGTCAGCGCACCGGGCGAGCTCGAAGCGGTGATGGCACAGATTACAGAAAAATGGGGCAAGCTCGACACGCTGCTGCATTCGATTGCCTTCGCCCCGATGGACGACCTGCACGGGCGCGTCATCGACGCCAGCGCCGATGGCTTCGGCATGGCGATGGATGTGTCGGTGCACAGTTTCCTGCGGATGATCCGGCTGGCCGAGCCGCTGATGGGCCGGGGAAGCACCTGCCTGACCGTGTCGTTTTCCGGCTCGACACGGGTGGTCAAGAATTACAACATCATGGGGCCGGTGAAGGCCGCGCTTGAATCCGCCGTGCGCTACGCCGCCGCCGAACTGGGCGACAAGGGCATTTCGGTGCACGCCCTGTCGCCGGGGCCGCTAAAGACCCGCGCCGCATCGGGCATCGGCGAATTCGACCGGATGCTGGCCGACGCCACAGACCGCGCCCCGATGCACCTGCTTGCCAGCATCGAAGACGTCGGCGCCATGGCCGCCTTTCTCGCCGCGCCCGAGGCCAGCCACCTCACCGGCGGCGTGCACGAAATCGATGGTGGCTATTCCATCACCGCCTGACCGGAACCAGACAGATGACCAACACCCCCGTGGCGCTGACCCTCAACGCCGGATCTTCCTCGCTCAAGTTCGGGCTGTTCTCGATTGGCGCTGCGCCGGTCGAAATGGCCGTCGGGCTGATCGAGTCCATCGGCAAGACCCCGAAGCTGAAGGCCAGTTTCGGCCCCGGCATGCCGCCCCTCAGCCGCGATCTGACCCCGGCAGAGGCCCGCGATCACAAATCGGCGCTGGCCACCGCGCTGGCCGTGCTGCGCCAGCATTTCCCCGAGGCAAAGGCCACGGCTGTCGGTCACCGCGTGGTACATGGCGGGCCAAGCTATGACCGGCCGATGCGGCTCACCCCCGAGGTGATGGAAGAGCTGCGCCGCCTGTCGCCCTTTGCGCCGATCCACCAGCCGCATAACCTTGCCGGCATCGAGGCCGCCATGGAGGCGTTTCCCGGCGCGCTTCAGGTCGCCTGTTTCGACACCGCCTTTCACCGCACCCACCCCAAGGTCAACGACGTCTTTGCCCTGCCCCGCGCCTATTACGACAAGGGCGTGCGCCGTTACGGCTTTCACGGGCTGTCCTATGACTACATCGGCGGCGAGCTGAAACGCATCGCCCCGCTGATCCACGACGGGCGGGTGATCGTTGCCCATCTGGGCAATGGCGCGTCGATGTGCGGCATGATCAATGGCCGCTCGGTGGCCTCGACCATGGGCTTTACCGCGCTGGATGGGCTGCCGATGGGCACGCGCACCGGGCAGATCGACCCCGGCGTCATCTTCTACCTCGTGCAGCAGGAAGGCATGAGCATCGACGAGGTGCGCGAGATGTTCTACAGCAAATCCGGCCTGCTTGGCCTGTCGGGGCTGAGCAACGACATGCGCGCGCTTGAAGCCGCTGGAACGGCGCAGGCCAACGAGGCCATCGACTATTTCGTCTTTCGCATCCGGCGCGAGCTGGGCGGGCTTGCGGCGGCGCTTGGCGGGCTTGACGCGCTGGTGTTCTGCGGCGGCATCGGCGAGAACTCGCGCCTGATCCGCGAACGCGTCTGCGAGGGCATGGGTTGGATCGGGCTCGAGCTTGACCGCGAGCGCAACGCGGCGGGCGATACGATGATCTCGACCGATCTGAGCCGCGCGCGGGTCATGGTGATACCCACCAACGAAGAGCTGGTGATCGCCCGCGCCGCCAAGGCCTTTGTCGAGATGCGCCAAGGCGGGTCGGGTATACCGGACCCCGATCAGCGCTGACGTAGGGAAAACCTGACTGCGCTGCGCCTCACGCCGGTGTTAGGCTTGTGTCACCGGGTCCGTGAGACGCTCGGCGCCGCATCCAGGATTGATCGGGCGCGGTCGAAACTGCTTAGCTGCCAAGACATTTCAGACCTTCGGCGGGAAGCGGCCCATAAGCCGTTTCCCGCTTTTTGCGCGGCGCATGGGTGACGCCCCCGCGCGGCCCTGATAGGGTGCGCGCGACGAAACAAGAGCGGTCCAGCATGACAAGCTACGAGTACAAGGTCGTCCCCGCCCCCCAGAAGGGCGAGAAGGCGCGCGGAGTGAAATCCGCCGAAGGACGCTTCGCCCATGCCATCGAACGGGCGATGAACGACATGGCGGCGCAGGGCTGGGAATATCTGCGCGCCGAAACCCTGCCCAGCGAGGAACGCAGCGGCCTGACCTCGACCGCAAACGTCTGGCGCAATCTGCTGGTGTTCCGCCGCGCTCGCGCCGAGCCCGCCTCGCTCGAAGGGCGCAGGCTGGCCTCTGCCGCCGACCTTGCGCGCGGCTCGGAAAATGCGCCGCCGGTCAGCGGGCCGCTGCGGCTGGAGCCGCCCCCGCCGTCCACCGATGAGGATCAATCGCGCGAGCCCCCCGCGGAGCCCAAAACCGAAGAGCGCCCGCCCGCAAGCTGAATGTGCGGGCGAACCGATGCCCCGTGTTTCAGGCGTCGAGATCGAGCGACAGCGCGTGAATATCGCGGGTCAGATCCGGGCCAAGCGCGCCATGCACCGCCCGATGGCGCGCCAGCCGGTTCAGATCAGCCATGGCCGGGGCGCGCATGCGCACGTGGAAATGGCTTTCGCCGGTGGGATCGCCATCCGCCCCGGCATGTCCGGCGTGTTGCGCGCTGTCGTTGCGGATGACCAGCTCTGTCGGGGTGAACGCCGCCCGCAGGCGGGTTTCGATTTCTTCGGCTCGCGTCACTTTTCGGCTCCTGCCCTCTTCAATCCGTCGTCCAATTGTCTAAACTCCCTCGTCCGAGTCGAAAAGGTAAGACCATGAGCAAAAGCGACCCCTTCGGTTTCGATATGTCGGTGAAGTCTTCTAAGAAGAAGAACCCGCGGGGCCGCCGCGGGATGACCGGCGAGCAGGAGACCTCTACCCGCATCTGCGACCATGACGGTTGCAACGAGCCGGGCAAATTCCGTGCCCCCAAGGCGCCCGACGTGCTGGATGACTTCTTCTGGTTCTGCAAGGACCACGTGCGCGAGTATAACGCGCGCTGGAGCTTCTTTGACGGCAAGACCGAAGCCGAGATGAACGCGCAGCAAAGCTCCGACAAGGTGTGGGAGCGCAAGACCAAGGATTACCGCGACCCCGAGGCCCGCGCCTGGGCCCGGCTTGGCATCGAAGACCCACATCAGGTGCTGGGCGACAACGCCACGCGCAACCCAGGGCGCAATGCACCGACCGGCGGCGGCCGCCGCCTGCCCCCGACCGAAAAGAGGGCGCTGGAGATCCTCGATGTCGAACGGGCCGAAACCAAGGCCGATGTGCGCAAGGCCTACAAGGCGCTGATCAAGGTGCTGCACCCGGACATGAACGGCGGCGATCGCAGTCAGGAAGAGCAGTTGCAAGAGGTGGTCTGGGCTTGGGATCAGATCAAGGACAGCCGCAGCTTCAAGTAAATTGCGCCGCGCGGAAATCCGCGTATGCGCGAAAATTACCATAGTCACACTCTTATTGGTTGTGCTAGCGTTTGGATACGGCGGGATCGTGATGCTGCGACATACCCGTCCCTCGCAATTCCGGCACTCACGGACCGACGAGGCCTGTGCGTCTTTCCCCTGGACGCACAGGCCATTTCGCCGCGTCACGTTGCGATGGGTCCCGCCCCGACGTTTGCCCAGCGTCAGATCGCAAGACTGGCTTGTTTCAGAAGCGTCGAGATAAGGCAGCCAGCCGCCGCATCCGGGGTCAGCCCAGTCACAGCATCATGTCTGGGCGTGGCTGCCCCGCCTCCTTTACACTGAAAACCTCCTCTTAGTTGACCGCCTGATGAAGGCTCTGCGCCGCATCGCCTGCGGCATCGGCCTGCTGGCCGGGGCTGTCGATGACATCGGGCGTCAGGCTGCGCTGGCAACGATCAGGGACTCGACGTCGAATCGCCTGAACCTCATCAGCGGTCATCCACCCGGCGTCTTTCGCACAGGCGACAATTTTCAGGGCACGCCAGCGCGGCTCAGCAGGGCATTGTTTCGCTTGACAGCTCGCGTCGAAAAACATCTCCTCGCAACGGTTTGAATTGATTGGACATGGCCGATGCCCTCACAACAGTTTCTCAGGCTAGAGGGCGACAGTCTGATGGCGGGGGCCAGCGGCGTAAGCCTTGCCGCAGAGATTTCAGCCTTGGTCGGACCCTACGGGGTGGTAAGCACCGCCGTGGGGTCATCGACCATGCAAGGCGTCGCGGATCGTATCACCAGCCCCGAAGACAGCGACCTGCTGCCGGGTGTGACGGTGATCTGGGATGGCAGCTGGAATGGTCTGCGCTTCAGCAATGGTGCCTATGATATTGATGGCTATCTGGCTGAACTTCAGAGCGCGATTGATGCGATCGGGCACAACAGGTTTGTCATTCTGCCGCCGATCCTGCCCTACGGATCCCCGACATCCTCCGGGACCGGCAGTCTTGCTGTGTCCATCGCCTCGCAAATGGCTGCGCGCTGGCCCGGCCATGTGATCGACTGGACGCAAGCCCTGCCGCTGGACGCAGAGAGGTTGCCAGCAGAGACCTACGTTGCCGCGCCGATGGACCTTTGGCATATCAGCCAGTCCGCCGCCGAGTCTGTGGCCCGGCTGATCGTGCAGGATCTGGCGGATCGCGGCTGGTACGAGGCGGCGCTGCCCAGCGATACGGCCGACCACATTGTCGGCGGCCCAAGGGCAGACCTCGTCGAGGCCGGGGCCGGCGCAGACCTTGTCTGGGGCAACGAAGGCGATGACACCCTTGTCGGCGGCGAAGGGTCGGACAGCCTTCTTGGCAACGCCGGTCGCGATCTGCTCTTGGGAAATACGCAATCGGATCGCCTTTACGGAGGCCTCGGCGACGACACCCTGCGCGGGGGCAACGGCGCAGATCGCAGTTGGCTCGGAGATGGAGACGACCTCTATAGCGACACGCGGCAAGGCGGCGTTTACGGGGCTGACATGGCTTGGGGCGGGGCTGGTAACGACACCCTGCACGGGGGCGGAGGCGATGATACGCTTTATGGCGATCACGGCGACGACAGCATCATGGGGGGCGTCGGAAACGATGACCTCTGGGGCGGCAACGGCGACGATACCCTCCGCGGCGGCGAGGGCGCGGATCGCGCATGGCTGGGCAGCGGCAACGATTTGTACACCGACAGCGCCCAGACTGGCCCTGAGGGCGCCGATTATGTCTGGGGCGGCGCGGGGAACGACTCGATCTTCGGAGGCGGCGGCGACGACACCCTGCATGGCAGCTCTGGCGAGGACATGCTTGTCGGAGGTGCCGGAGACGACCTGCTCTGGGGTGGGACAGGGGCGGATCGGTTCGTGTTTGCCAGCGGCAGCGGATCCGATACTATCCGGGATTTCAGCATTCATGAGGACACGATCGAGATCTACGGCACGCCCCTCTCCGAGATTTCCGAGATACCGGGTGCACTTGGGGTTACGCTGATGACGGATCAGTTTTCCATACTGGTTGTCGGCCTCACACCCGACGATACGTCATGGATCTGGACGTCCTGACGAGACCGCCGCAACTCAGCTACTCAGATCCCAATTGCGTACGCCGCCACAGCCCTGCATGACTGCGGCGGCGCAAGGCAGCGTATGCAATGCCCGACGCGACATCGTCGATCAGCCGCCACCGATGGAATGACCCGTTTCGCCGCGCCGCTCCGCAACATCGCCCCTCCACGTCCTGCGCCCCCATGATCGCAGACGGCACCGGGCCCTCAAGACTGGCGCAGAGACCGCAGGCAAGACAGCACGTTCCCCGGACTGGATATCCACAAACCGACAGGTTCTGACGCCGACGCAGCGTGCTGTAGTCTGGCACCGGTCCATCAAATCCCGCCATTTCCAACAAGCTGACAACCAGCCCCGATGTTTGCCGCAATGGCTGGCGAAGATGATGTCCCAACTGATGGTGTAGCTCACGACGGGCCTCGCGCTCACCGGCGGGCCGAGCTTGTCAGTCGCGCTG
>NZ_JAUOQN010000051.1:0-34038 GCF_030547555.1 Salipiger sp. 1_MG-2023
GTGGCGCAGGAGGTAAAGGCCGAGGTCAGCTCGGAGGTCACGGCGCAGCTGGTCGCGGTGGCTTCAAGCCCAGCCGGCGCGGCGCAGGAGGTGAAGGCCGAGGTCAGCTCGGAGATCACGGCGCAGCTGGTTGCGGTGGCTTCAAGCCCAGCCGGCGCGGCGCAGGAGGTGAAGGCCGAGGTCAGCTCGGACGGGGCGGCGCAGGACGTGGCCATCTCGACGGCATCGCCGCAAAACAGGTCGATTGCGCTCATCGGACGGGCACAGGACGTGACCATTTCGACGGCATCGCCGGAAAAGGCGTCTGCGCCGAAAACATCAACGATTTCTTCAGAAACCAGCTGCTTGAGTACTGCGGACATTGGGAACCCCTTGATTGACTGAATTGTTCAGGTGGGTTCAGGGTTTCTTTTTTAACGGGTTTCTGACAATATGGTTTCTTCCATAGGTTGAATTATACACAGGTTCTCCACATGCAGTGAAACTGCCAGAAGACGAGTAAAAAACAAAAATCATCCTTCCCCACAGAATGATAATTTCTGTGGATAAAATTTTGCGGCCTGTTTTCAGGTCGAGATTCGGCCAATATAACGCTACGTCATCCTGCGAATCACACCTCTGAACCGTCGCGCCCTTGCCCCCGAGCCGCGCATCGGCGATAGGGTTCGCGACATCGCGGAGGGCCCCATGAAGATCGCAACCTTCAACATCAACGGCATCAAGGCCCGCATCGAGGCCCTCACCGACTGGCTGAACGAGGCCGCGCCCGACGTCGCGCTGCTTCAGGAAATCAAGTCGGTCGACGAGGGCTTCCCCCGCGCCCATTTCGAAGATCTCGGCTGGCAGGTGGAAACCCACGGCCAGAAAGGCTTCAACGGGGTCGCGATCCTGTCGAAACTGCCGCTCGAGGATGTCACCCGAGGCTTGCCCGGTGATGACAGCGACGAACAGGCGCGCTGGATCGAGGCGACGGTGGTGGGCACGCAGGCAGTGCGGCTGTGCGGGCTGTACCTGCCCAACGGCAACCCGGCGCCGGGGCCGAAATACGATTACAAGCTGGCGTGGATGGACAGGCTCGAAACCCGCGCCCGCCAGCTGCTGAAGGACGAGATGCCCGCCATCATGGCCGGCGATTACAACGTCATCCCGCAAGCCGAAGACGCTGCCAAACCGGAAGCCTGGCTTGAGGACGCGCTGTACCTGCCGCAGACCCGCGCCGCCTTTCGCCGCATCCTGAACCTTGGCTTCACCGAAGCGTTTCGCAGCACTCACCCCGGCGCGGGGCATTACAGCTTCTGGGATTATCAGGCCGGTGCGTGGCAGCGGAACAATGGCATCCGCATCGATCACCTGCTGATGACCCCGCAGGCCGCCGACCTGCTCGAAGAGGTGGCGATCGACAAGGATATTCGCGGGCGCGACAAACCGTCGGATCACGTGCCGGTCTGGGTCAGACTGGCCTGCTGAGCCGCGGCGCACCGCTTGCGCCCCGGCCTTGTGGCGCTTACATCTGAATCGACAGGACAGATAGCGGAGTACCCACGCAATGGCCATCGAAGCGACGGAGATCGAGCAGCTGATCAAGGCTGCCTTCCCCGAGGCACGCGTCACCATTACCGACCTTGCAGGCGACGGAAACCATTACGCCGCCGAGGTCATCGACGAGAGCTTTCGTGGCAAGAACCGTGTCCAGCAGCAGCGCGCGGTCTACGCCGCGCTGAAGGGCAAGATGGATGGCAACAACGGCGAATTGCACGCCCTTGCGCTGACCACCAAGGCCCCCGAATAAGCTTGGCCCGCCCCTTGCTTGTCCCAACACGACGCAGCGGCTTGCCGCCTGCCCCCGAGACCGGAGAATGACATGACCGACGCAAAGACGACGATCGAAGACACCGTGAAGGCCAACGATGTTGTGCTGTTCATGAAAGGCACCAAGTCGATGCCACAATGCGGCTTTTCCAGCCGCGTTGCAGGCGTGCTGAATTACATGGGCGTGGAGTTCCACGATGTGAACGTGCTGGCGGATGACGGCATCCGTCAGGGCATCAAGGATTATTCCGACTGGCCGACCATTCCGCAGCTTTACATCAAGGGCGAATTCGTCGGCGGCTGCGACATTATCACCGAGATGACCCTGTCTGGCGAGCTTGACAAGCTGTTCGAGGACAGCGGCGTCACCTACGACAAGGACGCCGCGGAAAAGATCCGCGAAGCCAACGCCTGAGACCTTGAAAGCCCTCCGCAGCGCGGGGGGCTTTTTTCTGGCCCGCTCGCGGCGAGGTCAGCTGTTGGGCTCTTCATAGACGCCCTGTTCCTTCAGCGCGTCGATGACCTCTTTGGGCATGTAGGTCTCGTCATGCTTGGCGAGAATTTCCGACGCGCGGAACACGCCGTCGATATATTGCCCGGTGCCGACCACGCCCTGATTTTCGGCAAACAGATCCGGCAGCACCCCGGCAAACACCACCGGCACGCTGGCACCGCCATCGGTCACCACAAAGCGCACCTCGTGCCCGTCGCCGCGCACCACCGAGCCGATCTCAACCAGCCCGCCGATGCGGAAGGTCTCGTTCGGGCTGGGCGGTGCCTCCATCACCTGACTGGGCGAGCGGAAATAGTTGATGCCATCGCGCATCGCATAGCCGATCAGCCCGCTGGACACGGCCAAGGCCACCACGGCCAGCGCGATCACCTGAATCCGGCGTTGCTTTTTCAGCGATCTGAGCGACATGGGCAGTCCTCCTTGGGCGGATCTTGTCGGGCATCCCCCGTTCACGAGTCAATATGGCTTTGGTCGCGCCACCGGTCTGTGACCGGGATCAAGCCGCGCGAAATGTGATTTCGCGCCGCAGGAACCGTGTGGCATGACCCGAAACCTTGCGCGGATCGCCGGTGGTCAGGAACATCGCCTCGCTGCCAGTGCCCAGCATGCCCGGATGGCGCGCCAGATAGTCGGCCAGCGACTCGGCCACGAGATTGGCCTGCGAATAGACCGTGACATCGGGCCCCAGCGCGTCCTGAAAGATATCCTCCATCAGCGGGTAATGGGTGCAGCCAAGGATCGCCGCCTGCGGCTTGGGCATCTTGCGCAACAGCGCGTCGACATGGCTGCGCACCAGCGCATCGGCAAGGATCATGTCGCCTTCCTCGATGGCATCGACCAGCCCGCCGCAGGCTTGCGCCTCGACATCGACGCCAATGGCGCGAAACGCCAGCTCGCGCTGAAAGGCGCGGCTGCGCACCGTGGCCGGGGTGGCGAACAGCGCCACGTGCTGCACGCCAACCTCGCGCGGCGGCGAATTGTCGCCCCACTGGCGCTGGGTCATCGCCTCGATCAGCGGCACGAACACGCCCAGCACCCGCTTGTCGCGCGGAATCCAGTTTTCCTGCATCCGGCGCAGCGCCGCGGCGCTGGCGGTGTTGCAGGCCAGAATCACCAGATCGCAGCCCGCCTCCCACAGCCGTTCCACCGCCTTGGTGGTCAGCTCGTAAATATCATCCGCATCGCGCACGCCATAAGGCGCATGGGCGCTGTCAGCGAAATAGACGAAGGGCACATCCGGCAGACGCTTTTGCACCTTGTCCAGAACGGTCAACCCGCCCAGCCCCGAATCGAACACACCAACCGCCATGGGCGCATCTCCTGCCTTGCCTCGCATCGTTCTTACGAGGCTTCGGCAGGAGAATCCATTGCCACCTACTCGGCAGCGCGCGCCATGCCGCTGCCCCCGGCGCGGATCACCGCCAGAAGCTCTTCGCGCCGCTTGGCGGCCTCGCGTTCGTTGGCCTCCTTCACCGGACCAAAGCCGCGGATCTGTAGCGGCAGCAGCGCCAGCGCGAGGATTGCATCGCGGGTCTCAGGCGCCAGCCGGGGCAGCGCCTCGGCCATGTCGCCCTCGTACTGAGCGATCAGCGCCCGTTCCATGCGCCGCTCAGCGGTGCGCCCGAACGGGTCCAGCGGCGTGCCGCGCAGGAATTTCAGCTTTGCCAGCAGGCCGAAGGCGCGCAGCATCCCCTCGCCATAGGTCCGTTTGACCGGCCGCCCGTCCGAGCCCATCTTGCTCAGCAGCGGCGGCGCAAGGTGGAACTGCATCTCGAAGCCGTCTTCAAAGGCTTGCTTTGCCTTGTCGCGGGTTTCCAGATGCAGACGGGCAACCTCGTACTCGTCCTTGTAGGACAACAGCTTGTGGTAGCCCTTGGCGACCGCCTCGCGCAGCGGCTCATCCTTGATCGGCGTCAGCATGGCGCGGAAGCGGCGCGCAAGACGCCGGTTCTGATAGCGCGCCAGATGGGCCTCGCGATAGGTGATCTTCTCTTCGGTGGTCTTGGGTTTGCCCGTCACCGTCGGTGTCACCATGCGGCTGGCCTGCTCCGGGTGCAGCATTGCCCAGCGGCCGATCTCGAAGGCGCGCAGGTTCCTGTCCACCGCCGTCCCGTTGAGGCGGATCGCCTCGCCGATGGCGTCATGCGGCAAAGGCACCAACCCCTGCTGCCACGCCGCACCAAGGATCATCATGTTGGAAAAGATCGAATCCCCCATAGTGATCCGCGCCAGCTCGGTCGCATCGAACAGCGCCACGCGCTCTTGCAGCCGCGCCTCGAGCGACAGCTTCAGCCGGTCGTTGGGAATGTGGAACTCCGGGTTGCGGGTGAATTCGCCGGTGACGATCTCATGGGCGTTGACCACAGCGCCGGTGCGCCCGGTGCGGGTGAGGCCAAGCGTCTTTGACCCGGCGCTGACCACCAGATCGCCGCCGATCAGCGCATCTGCCTCGCCAATGGCGACGCGCACGGCGCTGATGTCTTCGGGGCGGTTGGCCAGCCGCAAATGGATATGCACCGCGCCGCCTTTCTGCGCGAGGCCCGCCATCTCCATCATCCCGGCGCCAAGCCCGGCGACCTGCGCCGCCTGCGCCAGCACCGCGCCGATGGTGACAACGCCGGTGCCGCCAACGCCGGTGATCACCACGTTATGGGTGCCGTTTATCACCGGCAGCTGCGGCAACGGCATGTCGGGCAGTTCCAGCGCGGCGGTTTCACCCTTGCGGATCTTTGCCCCCTTCAAGGTTACGAAGGACGGGCAAAACCCCTTGAGACAAGAGAAATCCTTGTTGCAGCTCGACTGGTCTATGGCCCGCTTGCGGCCCAGTTCGGTTTCCACCGGCACGATGGACACGCAATTCGATTGCACCCCGCAATCCCCGCAGCCCTCGCAGACATCGGTGTTGATGAACACGCGCTGGTCCGGGTCCGGAAACTTGCCACGCTTGCGGCGGCGGCGCTTTTCGGCGGCGCAGGTCTGGATATACAGGATCGCGCTCACACCGGGGATTTTTGAACAGCGCTCCTGCACCGCTTGCATCTCTGCGCGTTCATGTTTTTCAATGCCTTGCGGAAAAAGGCTAAAGTCTACCTCTTCCTTTTCGTCATAGACCACGACAAGGTGTTTGACCCCCATCGCCAGCAATTCACGGGCGATGCGATCCGCCGTCAGCCCGCCCTCGTTGGGCTGACCGCCGGTCATGGCGACGGCGTCGTTGTAGAGGATCTTGTAGGTGATATTGGTGCCCGCGGCCAGCGCCGCACGGATCGCCAGAGACCCCGAGTGATTGTAAGTTCCATCGCCAAGGTTCTGAAACACATGGTTTCTTGTGGAAAATGGCGCCTCGCCGATCCAGTTCGCGCCCTCGGCCCCCATATGGGTAAAACCGGTGGTCTCGCGGTCCATCCATTGCACCATGTAATGGCAGCCGATGCCGGCATAGGCGCGCGCGCCCTCGGGCAGCTTGGTGGATGTATTATGCGGGCAGCCCGAACAGAAATAGGGCAACCGCGCCGCGATCTCGGGCGCGTTGTCAGATTTCCTTTCCTGCTCAAGCGATTGCAGACCGGCCTTGATGCGATCCGTGCCGCGCCCTTCATCAAGCAGGATCTTGCCGAGCCGCTCTGCGATCATGATCGGATCCAGCGCGCCCTGCGTCGGGAACAGCTCTGGCCCATGCATCGAGCCTGCGCCGCCGCCAATGTGCCAGCCATAGACGCGACGGCCGCGGCGGTCGTCAAAGATCGCTTCCTTGACCTGAATCTCGATCAGCTTGCGCTTTTCCTCGACCACCACGATCAGGTCCAGCCCCTCGGCCCAGTCGTGAAAGCCCAGCATGTCCAGCGGAAAGGTCTGCCCGACCTTGTAGGTGGTGAGGCCCAGCCGCTCGGCCTCGGCTTCGTCGATGCCCAGCAAGGACAGCGCGTGCAGCAGATCGAGCCAGTTCTTGCCCGCCGCGACAAAGCCGATCTTGGCCCCCGGCTTGCCCCACATGCGCTTGTCCATGCGGTTGGCATGGGAAAACGCCTCGGCGGCAAAGCGTTTGTAATCGATGATGCGCTTTTCCTGCGCGTGGGGCGTGTCGCCCAGCCGGATGTTCAGCCCGCCCTCGGGCATGTCGAAGTCGGGCACCACCAGCGACATGCGATCCGGGCGGCCATCGACCACCGCCGTCGCCTCGACCGTATCCTTCATGGTCTTGAGACCGACCCAGACCCCGGCAAAGCGCGACAGCGCCCAGGCGTAGACGCCGTAATCAAGGATTTCCTGCACCCCCGCTGGCGAGACCACCGGCATATAGGTATCGACCAGCGCCCATTCCGACTGGTGCAGCACGGTCGAGCTTTCGCCGGTATGATCGTCCCCCAGCGCCATGATGACGCCGCCATGTTTCGAGGTGCCCGCCATGTTGGCATGGCGCATCACGTCGCCGGATCGGTCGACCCCCGGCCCCTTGCCGTACCACAGCCCGAAAACGCCATCATAGCGCCCCTCACCGCGCAGTTCGGCCTGTTGCGAGCCCCAGAGCGCGGTGGCGGCCAGATCCTCGTTCAGGCCTTCCTGAAAGCGGATGTCGGCGGCATCGAGGTATTTCTGCGCCCGCCGCATCTGAATGTCGACCGACCCCAGCGGAGAGCCGCGATAGCCGGTACAATAGCCGGCGGTGTTCAGCCCGGCGGCAACGTCGCGCGCCTTCTGGATCAGCATCAGCCGAACCAGCGCCTGCGTGCCATTCAGCAGCACCGGGGACTTTTCAAGATTGAAACGGTCGTCGAGGGATATGGATTGCTTGGTCATGAGCGCCTCCCGTCGCACATTGCATGGGCAATTGACCTTCATAATAGGTCAAAACCGCTGACCCTCCTAGGGATTTTTTGCACCTATACTGATGCCCCGGAAAGTGACGGTTCCCATTTACCCTTTGTGTCGTATACAAGTCGCGCGAGCGGGATTGGAAAACGTGATGGACTGGGACAAGCTAAGAATCTTTCATGCTGTGGCGGATGCGGGAAGCCTGACCCATGCGGGGGATGCACTGCATCTTTCGCAATCGGCCGTCTCGCGGCAAATCCGCGCGCTGGAGGAATCGCTCAATACCACGCTGTTCCACCGGCATGCCCGCGGCCTGATTCTCACCGAACAGGGCGAGCTGCTGTTCGACGCCACCGCCAGCATGGTCAAACGCATCGACGCGGCCACCGCGCGCATCCGCGACAGCGAGGAAGAGGTGTTCGGCGAGCTCAAGGTCACCACGACCCATGGCTTCGGCGTGCTGTGGCTGGCCCCGCGCCTGACCAAGCTTTACGAGAAATACCCCGATCTCAAGATCGACCTGATGCTCGAAGAGCGCGTGCTCGACCTGCCGATGCGCGAGGCCGACGTGGCGATCCGGATGAAAGAGCCCTCGCAGGCCGACCTGATCCGCAAACGGCTGATGTCGATCCGGATGCGCATGTATGCCACCCCTGAATATCTCGCGCTGCGCGGCGTGCCCGAAACGCTTGACGATCTGGCAAAGCACCGGCTGATCTGCCAGAACCCGGCGTCGTCTCAGGTCGCGGCTGGCAAGCTGATGGTACAGGAACTGCTGACCTATGACATCAAGACGGCGCTGACGGTGAACAACTACTTTGGCGTGCTGCAGGCGGTGGTCGCGAATCTGGGGATCGGCGTGCTGCCCGATTACATCATCGAGGATTTCCCGAACGTCGTGCGCGTGCTGCCCGAAATCGAAAGCAACGAGGTGCCGGTGTTTCTGGCCTACCCCGAAGAGTTGCGCCATTCCAAACGAGTCTCGGCCTTCCGCGATTTTGTTCAGGACGAAATCTTTTCGCATCGCAGGCAACTTAGGGCGATGGGAGCGGACTGAACTCGCCCTAAAGGTGTGAGACTTGCGCCACAGTCATAGCGGAAATGACACCTTTGCGGCACGTTGTGCCTTGTGCGACTCAGAACCGATGACATATTCGGCAGATGAAGGTTGAAGCGCCATTCGGCGCATCATCTTCATACCTCCCTGTTGGACTTCGGCCGAGCTTTGAGCTCGGCCTTTTTTTTTGGCCCGGCCTCCGGATTCCTTGGTATGCCTTGCAATAAGGAGACACCGATGCCCGACCCCCGAGAGCTGAGCTGCCGTTGCGGCACCATGGCGTGGCGCGTCGCGCCGCGCAGCCCCGGCACGCTGGTGATCTGCCATTGCAAGGATTGCCAGACGGCGGCGCAGGTACTGGACGCTGGCGCGGCGCTGGACGCGGCGGGCGGCACGACGCTCTTTCAGACCTTGCCCGACCGGGTGCAGATCACCCGCGGGGCCGAGCATCTTGCCCTGCTGCGCCTGTCGCCAAAAGGCCTGCTGCGCTGGCACGCGGGCTGTTGCGGCACCGCTATTGCCAATACGCTGCCCCGACCGCTGCTTCCCTTTGTCGGCGTCGTGCTGCCCGCAGACGAGACGCGCTTTGGCAAGGTCCGCGCGCGGGTGTTCACCCAAAGCGCCCGCTACAGGCTGCGCGAGCATGGCGCTGGCATGGCTGGCGCGGCGATCATGCTGCGCGCGCTGAGCGCATTGATACAGGGCCGACGTGCCAATCTCTTCTTTGACAAAGCCGGTCAGCCGATCTGCCCCGCCCGCATATTGACGCCGCAAGAGCGCAGTTCGGCCACACGCTGATACCGGCCCTTCCAACGCGCGCGCCCTTGGCGTAAAGAGCGCTCAACTTGACCACAGGGGATATCTCATGCAGGAACCGGCGATTACCGAAGAGCTGATCGAGGCACACGGCATCAAGCCGGATGAATACGCGCGGATCCTGCAGATCCTGAATCGCGAGCCGACGTTCACCGAACTGGGCATCTTTTCGGCGATGTGGAACGAGCATTGCTCTTACAAATCGTCCAAGCTCCATCTCAAGGGCTTGCCGACCACTGGCCCGCAGGTGATCTGCGGCCCCGGCGAAAATGCCGGCGTGGTCGATATCGGCGACGGTCAGGCGGTGGTCTTCAAGATGGAAAGCCACAACCACCCGTCGTATATCGAACCCTATCAGGGCGCGGCGACCGGCGTTGGAGGCATCCTGCGCGATGTCTTCACCATGGGCGCACGGCCCATCGCGGCGATGAACTCGCTGTCCTTCGGCGTCAAAGAGCACCCCAAGACCCGCCAGCTGGTGCATGGCGTGGTCGAAGGCGTCGGCGGCTATGGCAATTGCTTCGGCGTGCCGACCGTGGGCGGCGAAGTGCGCTTCCATTCCGCTTATAATGGCAACTGCCTTGTAAATGCCTTTGCGGCAGGGCTCGCCGATACTGACAAGATCTTCTACTCGGCAGCCAGCGGCGTCGGGCGCCCGGTGGTCTATCTTGGCGCGAAAACCGGCCGCGACGGCGTTGGCGGCGCCACCATGGCCTCGGCGGAATTCGACGAGTCCATCGAGGCCAAGCGCCCCACCGTGCAGGTTGGCGATCCGTTCACCGAAAAGCGCCTGATGGAAGCCACGCTGGAACTGATGCAGACCGGCGCTGTCATCTCGATTCAAGACATGGGCGCGGCGGGTCTGACCTGTTCGGCGGTGGAAATGGGCGACAAGGGTGGCCTTGGCATCCGGCTCGATCTGGAAAAGGTGCCGCAGCGCGAAAAGCATATGACCGCCTACGAGATGATGCTGTCGGAATCGCAAGAGCGCATGCTGATGGTGCTCGACCCCTCCAAGGAGGCCGAGGCCAAGGCGGTGTTCGACAAGTGGGATCTCGACTTTGCCATCGTCGGCGAAACCATCGACGAGGATCGCTTCCTCGTGTTGCACAATGGCGAGGTCAAGGCCGACATGCCGCTGTCGCGCCTGTCTTCCTCGGCCCCGGAATACGACCGCCCATGGGTGGCAACCGAGCCCGCCGCCCCGCTTGACGACGTGCCGGGCATCGATCCCATCGACGGTCTGAAGGCGCTGCTGGCCTCGCCGAACTATTGCTCGCGCGAATGGGTGTATCAGCAATATGACAGTCAGGTCATGGCCGACACCGTGCGCATCCCCGGCTTTGGCGCGGGGGTGATCCGCGTACATGGCAGCGACAAGAAGCTGGCATTCACCTCGGACGTGACGCCGCGCTACGTCAAGGCCAACCCGGTGCAGGGCGGGCGGCAGGCGGTGGCCGAAGCATGGCGCAACCTTGTCTCCGTCGGCGCGCGGCCGCTGGCGACCACCGACAACCTCAATTTCGGCAACCCCGAAAAGCCCGAGATCATGGGCCAGTTTGTCGAAGCCCTGCGCGGCATCGGCGAGGCCTGCATCGCGCTGGATATGCCGATCGTGTCGGGCAATGTCTCGCTCTACAACGAGACCGACGGCACCGGCATCCTGCCCACCCCGACCATTGGCGCGGTGGGGCTGATCGCGGCGGGCGAAGAGCCGATCCTTGGCTATGCGCGCGATGGCCATGTGGCGCTGCTGCTGGGCCAGACCGGCAGTCATCTGGGGCAGTCCGCCCTGCTGGCCGAAGTGTTCAACCGCGAAGACGGCGATGCGCCGCATGTCGATCTGGATGAGGAACGTCGCAACGGCGAATTCATTCTCGCCCATCGGGCATGGATCAACTGCTGCACCGATCTTGGCGATGGCGGGCTGGCCATGGCCGCCTTCGAGATGGCCGAAGCCTCTGGCACCGGGGTGAATCTTGACAGCAGCGACACCGCCGAGCTGTTCGGCGAGGATCAGGGCCGCTACCTGATCGCCTGCAACTACGATTGCGCCGAGGCGCTGATGATCGAGGCGGGCAAGGCTGGCGTCACCCTGACAAGCGTCGGCAAGTTCACCGGCGATACGGTCCGGCTGGGCGGCTCCGAAGCGCCGCTGGCCGAGCTGCAAGAGACCTACAAGGCGACCTTCGGCGCGACCTTCGGCTGATACGCCGCCCCGGCCGCCCTTTCATCGGGGTGGCCGGGGTGATCACCAACTTACCAGCGGCCCGTGTGGCGGCGCTTGTCAGTCCAGATGGTCGGGCATGCGGTCGAACAGCCGGGTCAGTTCTGCCATCGCATCCAGCAGATACGGGCCCGTGTTCAGCAGCACGCATTGCGCCCGCGCGCCCATCGCCGCATCGCTCATCTCGCCCCGCGTCGGCAGCCCGGTCTTCAGGAAACTTTCCAGCACCGCGCTCGCCCAGATCGCCGGCACCTGCGCCGCATCGCATAGCGACAGGATTTCCTCCTGGATTTCTGCCAGCCGAGCAAAGCCGATCTCGACCGACAGATCGCCGCGCGCGATCATCACCGCCGTCGGCTGGCGTCCTGCCGCGCGCACCAGCATGTCGGGCAGATTGCGCAGGGCGCGTTCGGTTTCGATCTTCAGCACAAGCCCGAAGCTCTGCGCCCTGCCGGGGCGCTTGGCAGCGATAAACTCCTGCAGATCCTCGACATCGCCGACGCGCTGCACAAAGGGAAACACCACCCCGTCGGCGTGATCGAGCGCAAAGCGCAGCGCGTCGCGGTCGGGCGCTGTCAGCGCCGGGATATCGAGGGCGCAATCGGGGAAGTTCAGCCGTTTATCGGGTTTGAGTTTGTAGCCCTTTTGCGGCGGCGCGCGCTCCACGGTCAGCAAAACGCCCCAAGGCGCGCGCTGCGCCACGCGGCAGGCCAGCTTGCCATCATCGATGAACACGCGCTGGCGCGCGCATAGCGCATGGATCGGCGCAGCAAGGCTGCATTCGATCCCGGCAACGCCGCGCGGCACGTCGTGCAGCCGCCCCGGCAGCGCCAGTGCCAGTGCGTCGCCTTGGTGGATGCGCCGCAGCCCCTTGGTGTCGGACATGGCGCCAGTGCGGATCCTTGGCCCCGGCAGATCCATCAGCACCTTCATCCGCCGCCCGGTGATCCCGCCGGCAGCATGGGTGTGTTCGATCATCGCCCGCCACGCCGCGGGGCCGTCATCGGCGCAGTTGATCCGCACCGCCCCAGCCCCCGCCCGCGCCAGCTGTTCGCAAAACGCCGGGCCGTCCGCCGCCTCGGTTGGCAGCGTCACCATCAACTGCTTCGATCCGCGCGGCATCGGGCCGAACAGCGCTTCGGCGCGTGCGGCGATGCGTGCCTGCCCGGCAAAGAAACGCTCGATTGGCACCGGCGTCACCATGTCGTCACTGGTCAGCGCATCCAGCACGGCGCAAAGCGCGTCGAGTTCGGGCATCACCCTGCTTTGCGCCCGTTCGAGCGAGGACAACCCACACTGCATCAATGCCCGCTGCAACGGGCGGATGTCGTGCTGGCGCAGGGCCAGATACTGGGCGAGATTCCCGGCGCTGGGACGATAGGCGTCGCGTTCGATCCAGCCATGCCACTTCGCCAGCCGGGTGGCGGCGCCGCCCAGCACCGCCTCGCGCAGCGCGTGCACCTCGGTTCTGAGCGCAGCGCATCCACGATCCAGCATGTAAACAGACTCCCGTTTCCCGCCCGCATAGACCCGCCACGTGACAGACCGGTGACAGGCGGGATGCGCTTAGAGCCCGTAGAGATCGGCGAACTTGGCCTCGAGATAGCGCAGCAAGGGCTCTTCGCTGGGCGCGGCGCCGCCGCAAGCCCGCGCGATGACCTCGCGCGGCTCATACAGCCCGCCATATTGCTGGACGTTTTCGCGCAGCCAGCCGGTCGCGGCGCTTAGATCGCCTGCGCCAAGTTGATCATCCAGCGTCGGCACGGCAGCGCGCAGATGCTCGTTCAGGCAGCCCGCATAGACATTGCCCAGCGTGTAGGTGGCGAAATAGCCGAACAGCCCGGCCGACCAATGCACATCCTGCAACACCCCGTGCGAGGGCTTATCGACGTCAAAGCCGAAATCCGCCTTGAAGCGATCATTCCACGCCGCCTCGAGATCGCCCACCGCCAGATCGCCGGAAATCAGCGCCCGCTCCAGATCGAAGCGCAACAAGACGTGCAGGTTGTATTGCACCTCGTCCGCCTCGGTGCGGATGAAGTTGTTCTCAAGCCGGTTGACGGCGCGATAGAACGCCTCCGGCCCGCCCGGCACCTCGGCGCCGAACGCCTCGTGCATCGCGCCATGCAGCCAGCCGGTAAAGGCGCGCGAGCGGCCAAGCTGGTTCTCGTAGATCCGGCTCTGGCTTTCGTGTACGCCCATCGACACGCCCTCGCCCAGCGGCGTCAGGCGATAGGCCGGGCGGATCGCCTGTTCATAGCAGGCATGGCCGGTCTCGTGGATGGTCGAGTAGATGCAGTTGAGCGGATCATCCACCGCGGTGCGGGTGGTGATGCGCACATCATCGCCCGAGCCCGAGCTGAACGGATGCACCGCCTTGTCGATGCGCCCGCGGTCGAAATCATAGCCGAACACCCCGGCGAGCCGCTGCGCCAGCGCCATCTGCGCCCCGGCATCGAAGCTGCCGGTCAGCGGCGCGGGCTGCGGCGCGTCAAGGCAGGCGGCGCGCAACGTCACCAGCCGGGGCCGCAGCGCCCCGAACATCTCGCCCAGCTGCGCGGCGCTGGCCCCCGGTTCGTAATCCTGCAACAGCGCATCGTAGGGATCGCCGCCATGCGCCGCGCCCTCCTCGCGCTTGAGCGCCACGACCTCGGCCAGCAGCGGCGCGAAGCCTTTGAAATCGTCCGACGCCCGCGCCGCCGCCCAAGCCTGATGCGCCCGGCTGGTCAGCCGCGCCAGCGCCGTGGCCAGATCCGCCGGAATCGCCTGCGCGCGGCCATAGTTCCAGCGGATATGGCGGATCTGCGCGCGGCCTTCATCGTCCAGCGCCGCGGCGTCGATGGCAGCCAGCCACGCGCCGATGCGCGGATCGGTGCGCCGCGCGTGCAGCACCGATTCCATCGCCGCCTGCTCTTCGGCGCGCTGATCACCCGCCCCGGCGGGCATCACGGTTTCCTGATCCCAGCCAAGCCGGCCAGCAACCTGCGCCAGCGCGCCGGTCTCGCGCTGATGCGCCATCAACTCGTTGAACGCAGTCATCTGGAAGCCTCTCGAATGGATTGCACCCGCGGATATTGCGCCCCGAACCGGGCCCGGATGATCAGCACCCACAGCAGGATCGCGCCCAGCTGGTGGGTGATCGCGATATGCAGCTGCGCCGCGTACAGCACAGTGACGATGCCCAGCACCATCTGCACGAGCATCATCGCCATCACGGCGTTGAAGCGAAAGCGCGTGTTCGCATTGGGTGAGCGGCGCGCCCGAAGCCAGACCACCCCGGCAAAGACGAACAGCAAATAGCCGCTCATGCGGTGGATGAACTGCACAAGGCCCGGCTCTTCAAAGAAATTGCGCCACCATGGCTCAAGTTGGAAAGGCTGCGGCGGGATGAAACCGCCCGCCATCAGCGGCCAGTCGGTATAGCTGCGCCCGGCGTCGATCCCGGCGACCAGCGCGCCCAGCAGGATCTGGAGAAAGGCGAAATGCATCAACCCGGTGCTCATGCCGAACAGCTTGGCCTCGCGGGCCCGGCGGGCCTGCATCAACGCCCGTTCGCTCTGCCCAAGGGCAAAGACATACCACGCGATGATCCCGAAGATCACAAACGCCAGCCCTAGGTGGATCGCCAGCCGATAAGACGCTACGTCCAGCATCTCGCCGCCAAGCCCGGACGACACCATCCACCAGCCAATCGCCCCCTGAAGCCCGCCAAGCGCACCAAGGCCAAGCAGCCGCCCGGTCCAGCCGGTGGGGATCTTTCTGGCGACAAGAAAGCCCAGAAACCCGACGGCCCAGACCAGCCCGATCACCCGACCAAGCTGGCGGTGGCCCCATTCCCACCAGTAGATCTCCTTGAACTCGGCAAGGGTCATCTGGTTGTTCTGCAACTGGAATTCCGGGATTTGGCGATATAGGTCGAACTCAGCCTGCCATTCCGCCGCGCTCAGGGGCGGCAAGGCGCCGCTCAGCGGCTTCCATTCGGTGATCGATAATCCGCTGTCGGTCAGCCGTGTCAGCCCGCCGACAAGGATCATCACCGCCACCAGCGCAAAGATCAGCATCAGCCACAGGCGGATCGCACCGCGCGCACCGCCGCGCCCCTTGTCGATCATGCCGCCTGCGGGCACTGCCTTGGGCTGCTCTGCGCCCACCTCCTCGAACAGCTTGCGCTTCTCGGCCATGGATCTCTCCTGTCTCGGTCGTGGCGGACGATAGGCGGCGCACCGCCCCGCTTCAAGCGCTCAGCCGCGCTCCTTCCAGCGCACCATCTGGCGCAGGATACCGTGCAGCGTGCGCACGTCTTCGGATGTCAGCGGCATACGGCTCCAGAGGTTGCGCAAGGTCAGCTGCATCGACGCCGCCTTGTGCTCGGGGAAAAAGAATCCCGCCTCGTCCAGCCGCTGTTCGTAATGCTCGGCCAGCTTTTCAACCTCGATGGTACTGGCCCATTGCGCGCCCGCCAGCTCCTCCCGCCGCGCCTCGATGCGCCCCGAGGCCCGCCGCCACTCATATCCGCACAGCAGCACGCATTGCGCAAGGTTCAAAGACGGGAACTCGGGGTTCACCGGAACCGAGATGATGGCATTGGCCTGCGCCACATCGCCATTCTCAAGGCCCGCGCGCTCAGGGCCGAACATAACCGCCACGCGCCCGCCCTCGGCCAGCCGGTCGGCGGCGGCCTTCATCGCCTCTTCGGGGGAATAGACCGGCTTGGTCAGGCCACGCTGACGCGCCGTGGTCGCAAACACCAGATCGCAATCGCCAACCGCGCCCGCCACATCCTCATGCAGCTGCGCTTCATCCAGCAGCCGCCCCGCGCCAGAGGCCATCGCCGCCGACGCCGGGTTCGGCCAGCCGTCACGCGGGCTCACCAGCCGCATCCGGTCAAGGCCGAAATTCCACATCGCCCGCGCCGCCGCCCCGATATTCTCGCCCATCTGCGGGCGCACAAGCACGAAAGCCGGTTGTCTCAGATCGCCGGGCATTGCCCCTCCATCGGTTTGCGCTTTCCCCTAAGGCCACAGGCCCCCAAGAGCAAGCGCCCGGGCCTCTTCTGGCCCCAAATATCCCCGCCGGAGGCATCCCGCCCGCGCCACAGGCACGCCCCCGGTCAACAGCGCCCCTTGGCAGCCGCCACCCTGTCGCGATATAGACCCCCGACCGCGCAAAGGAATAGCACCATGGACGAAGCCGACCTCCCCCAGCTTTACCTCATCACGCCGCCCGAATTCGACCTGTCCGCCTTTCCTCAGCAGCTGAACAAGGTGCTTGATGCGGCCGATATCGCCTGCATTCGGCTGTCGCTTGCCACCCGCGACGAAGACCGCATCCTGCGCGCCGCCGACGCGGTGCGCGAGGTCGCCCATGCCCATGACATCGCGCTGGTGCTCGACACCCATATTGGTCTGGCCCAGCGGCTCGGTCTTGACGGCGTGCATCTGACCGACGGCGCGCGCACCGTGCGTCACGCCCGCAAGGAACTGGGCCCTGACGCCATCGTCGGCGCCTCTTGCGGGGCGTCGCGCCATGACGGGATGAATGCCTGCGAGGCCGGCGCTGATTACGTCACCTTCGGTCCGGTCGCCGGCGAGGCGCTTGGCGATGGCACTCTGGCCGATTTCGAGCTGTTCGAATGGTGGTCGCAGATGATCGAAGTGCCCTGCGTCGCCGAAGGCGGCCTGAGCGACGCGCTGATCGCCAGCCTGACCCCGGTCACCGATTTCTTTGGCATCGGCGAAGAAATCTGGTCGCAGGACGATCCGGCGCAGGCGATCGCCCGGCTTGCCGCGGCGATGGCGCAAACCAAAGGCTGACCTTCGGGCAGATAAGCCACCAACCTGCGGTCAGATGACAACCTGACCGCAGGGATGGGCGCTGCGCACCTGTCGTTCCAGCTGCGCAGCAAGCGACTTGCGGTTGGGATGATCATCCACCCGCACCGGCGGATGATAGACCAGTCGCACCCGCCCCTGCCGCCATGTCCCGAGCATCTTGAGCAAATGCCCGCCAAAGGTCATGTCGCCCCACCAGCCATAAAACCGCGGGTCGGCCCCCGGAGGGGCCTCATAGATCACCGTCACCGCCTGAAGCTGCATCTCGTGCCGCAGCGCATCGGCATAAAAGGCGGAAAACAGTGTCGATTTGAATGGCAGCACCCGCTGCCCGTCGGTGGAGGTGCCCTCTGGGAAGAACAGCAGCCGGTCGCGCTGCAACAGGCGCCGTTCGAACAGCTTGCGCTGCTCAAGCGCGGCGCGTGGATCGCGCGCGATGAACAGCGTTCCGGTGAGCTTTGCCAGAAGTCCGATGCCCGGCCAGCCCGCCACCTCGGACTTGGAAACAAAGCACAGGTTGCGGTGGGCGTTCAGCACGAAGATATCGAGCCACGATGCATGGTTCGCCACGTAAGAGCCAGCCCCCGACATCTGCGGCCCACGGCTTTCAACCCGGATGCCAAGAACCCCCATCGCCGCCCGGCAAGCGTATTGCGTCACGTAGGGCGTGACCCTGCGACGCCCGCCAAAACCGACGATCTCGAGCAGCCGAAGCGGCAGCGTGATGCAGACCCCGACCAGCAAAACCCCCGTCAGCGCCAGCCCGCGCAGCAGTGCCAGCGCCCAGCCCCCCGGCCCGGGCGGCGTGTCTTTGGGCGGCTCTCCGCGCCAAGTCGGGCTCATCCGCGCGCCCGCGTGTAGATGCCCGCCGCCTTGGCGTTCAGGCGTTCTGTGTCCATCACCAGACACACATCGGTGGTGTTGAACGCATGGTCCACAAAGGCCCCCTCGCCAACCGTGCCGCCAAGCCGCAGGTAGCCCTTGATCAGGGCTGGCACCTCAAGCATGGCGCGCTTGCGGTCGATCTGCGCCTCGGGCAGCAGATCCATCGACTGAAACACCCGCGAGCGCACCCGCAACGCCTCTGGCGCAAGGTGGCGGTGGTGCAACAGTGACAAGGGCTCGGCCAGCCGCGCCACATCGGTGCCGTGAAAGGACGCGGTGCCGAACAGCACCTCGATGCCGTGCTCGGCGACATAACCGGCCAGCGCCTGCCACAGATGCATCATCGCCGTGCCGCCGCGATAGTCCGGATGCAGGCAGGATCGCCCCAGCTCCAGCAGCCGCCGCCCAGAGCGCCGCAGCGGTTCAAGATCATACTCGTCTTCGGAATAGAACTGGCCGGCAACGCGGGCCTGATCGTCGCGCAGCAGCCGGTAGACGCCGACAACCGCATCGCCGCGCCGCGCATCCCTCAGCAGCAGATGGTCGAAGAACGGATCGAATCGATCCCGTTCCAGCCGCGCGTCATGGTCGACCAGCGCGCCAGAGCCGCCCAGCTCCTCGACAAAGACCTCGTAACGCAGGCGCTGCGCCGCGCGGATGTCTTGCGCGCACCGGGCCAGCCGCACGGTGAATTCGGTCTCGTCCAGTGCCATTGGCCCTCCTTGGCCCAGCCCCGCCTCCTGCGTGTTTAAGGCCAGAGCGCCGCAAGGAAAACCGGTTTTGGCCAAACCCGCTCAGACCGGCGTTAACCAATCCTAAATATCTGGAGGCTTAGTCTAATTGTCGAAAACCGGAACAAGGCCGACACGTCGCCCGTCTATAACAACCTTACCCTGCTCGCGGAAGTTGACCGTGACCCGGCCTGCGATATTGGATTGCACCTGTCCGGTGCCCCAATCGGGCTGCTCGGGATGCGTGACCAGCATTCCAGGCTCAAGCATCGCATTCAGGTCGTCCATTTTCTGCCCTTCGTTCAAGGAGTCCACCATGACAGATCATAGCGCGAGACTCGCCACCCTGGTAGGGTCGCGCCTGTGTCACGATCTCGTCAGCCCCATCGGGGCAATATCCAACGGGCTGGAACTGATCGCCCTCGCAGGCAGCCCCGGCCCCGAAGAGATGGAGCTTATCGCGCAAAGCTGCGCCTCGGCCCGGGCGCGAATCAATTTTTTCCGCGTTGCCTTTGGAAAGGCCTCGCCGGAACAGATGGTCGGCCACAACGAGGCGGCGAAGCTGATTACCGATTACTGCGAAGGCGGGCGCATGACGATGGACTGGCAGCCGCAGACCAGCGCGGCGCGCGAGGCGGTGCAGATCGCCTATCTTGCGGCGCTGTGCTGCGAGACGGCGCTGCCGCTGGGCGGGCGGGTGCAGATCCTGGAAGCCGATGGCATCTGGCGCATCACCGGCACCGGGCGCCGGGTCAGCGTGGATCCCGCGCTTTGGTCGGCACTGGGAAATCTCGAGGCGCCCGACGACATCGCGCCAGACCGGGTTCAGTTCGCCTGCCTTGCGATGCTTGTCCCCGAAGCCGGGCGCAAGCTGACCGTGCACACCGGCGATGCCGCCGTGTCGATCGAAATCCGCTGACAGCAGCCGCCGGTTTCCCGGCGGCTTCGGCGGTTACGTGCGCACCGCCCCATCCGAGCGCACCACGTATTTGAACGAGGTCAGCTGCTCGGCCCCAACCGGGCCACGGGCGTGCATCTTGCCGGTGGCAATGCCGATCTCGGCGCCCATGCCAAATTCACCGCCGTCGGCGAATTGGGTCGAGGAATTGACCATGACGATGGCGCTATCCACCCGTTCGATGAAGCGGGCGATGGCGGTCTCGTCCTCGGCGAGGATGCAATCAGTGTGACTGGACCCAAAGGCGCGGATGTGGGCGATGGCGGCGTCTTCATCCGCAACCACCTTTGCGGCGATGATGCTGTCGAGATATTCGCAGCCCCAGTCGGCATCACTGGCAGGCACGGTGCCGGGAATCGCCTGCAACGCCACATCGGCGCGCACCTCGATCCCGGCGTCAATCAGCGCGCGGATGATGCCCTGCCCGATGGTGTCGACCGCGTCCTGATGGATCAGCAGACATTCGGCCGCGCCGCAGATGCCGGTGCGCCGGGTCTTGGCGTTGATCACCACAGACAGCGCCTTAACCGGATCGGCCGACGCGTCGATATAGATGTGCACGATGCCTTCGAGATGGGCAAAGACCGGCACCCGCGCCTCGCGCTGTACAAGGCCGACCAGCCCCTTGCCACCGCGCGGCACGATGACATCGACATAATCGGTCATTTGCAACAATTCGCTGACAGCGGCGCGCTCGCGCGTGGGCACAAGCTGGATCGAGTCTTCGGGCAGGCCGGCGGCGCGCAGGCCGGTCACAAGGCAGGCGTGGATGGCGCGCGACGAATGGAAGCTTTCCGAACCGCCGCGCAGGATCACCGCATTGCCGGATTTCAGGCAGAGCGCCCCGGCATCGGCGGTGACATTGGGGCGTGATTCGTAGATCACCCCGACAACGCCCAGCGGCGTGCGCACGCGCTGGATATGCAGCCCGCTCGGGCGGTCCCAGTCGGCGATGACCTCGCCCACGGGATCGGGCTGAGCGGCGATGGCACGCAGGCTGTCCTCGATGGCGGCGATGCGCGCATCGGTGAGGGTCAGCCGATCCATCATCGCCTCTGTCAGGCCCTTTTCGCGGCCAAATTCGAGATCCTGCGCATTGGCGGCGATGATCTCGGCGCGGCTGGTCTTCATCGCGTCGGCTGCGGCGATCAGCGCGCGGGTCTTTGCCTCTGGCGGGGTGAAGGCGAGCTCGGCTGCGGCCGCTTTTGCTCGGCGGCCGATTTCGGTCATGACGGCAGCAATGTCGGTCATGTCTTTCATCGCGGATCACCCCTTGGGATCATTGGCAGGAGCTTGTCATATAGCGCCGCGCGCCGGGCCGGGCCAGTCAAAGATGTTTGTGCCGGGAGGGGGGCCAGCCCCCCGCGCTGCGCGCTCCCCCCGGAGTTTATCTGGCAAGATGAAGCCAGGGCGCGGCGCCGTTTGTCAGAGCGCCATATCATCGCGGTGAATCAGCACCGCGCGGCCGGGATAGCCAAGCGCCGCTTCGGTTTCCCATGAGTGCAGGCCGACGATGCGGCGCGCCTCTTCGGCGGTGTAGCGGGTCAGGCCCTGCCCCAGCGTGGCGCCGCGCTGATCGCGGATCGCCACCGGATCGCCGCGCCCGAAGCTGCCTTCGGCCCCCGTGACCCCGACGGGGAGCAGCGAGCGCCCCTGCCCAAGCGCCTGCGCCGCGCCCGCATCAATGATCACCGCGCCGCAGGGTTTCATCGCCGCGATCCAGCCCTTGCGGGCCGCGTGCGGGTCGAGCCGCGAGGTGAACCATGTGGCATTGGCGCCGTCTTCCAGCGCCTGAAGCGGGTGCAGCACCGAGCCCTCGGTGATCGCCATGGCGCAGCCGGCTGCGGTGGCGGTCTTGGCGGCCATCAGCTTGGTTTTCATGCCGCCCTTGGACAGGCCCGAACCGGCATCGCCCGCCATGGCTTCGATTTCGGGGGTGATTTCGTCGATCTGCTCGAAGCGGAAAGCGGCCGGGTCCTGCTGCGGGTTGGCGCTATAGAAGCCATCGACATCGGACAGCAGGATCAGCTGATCGGCGCCGACGGTGACAGCGACCTGCGCCGCCAGCCTGTCATTATCGCCGTAGCGGATTTCGTCGGTCGCCACCGTGTCGTTTTCATTGACGATGGGCACCACGCCGAAGCCCAGCAGCGTTTCCATGGTGGCGCGCTGGTTGAGATAGCGGCGGCGGTCGGCGCTGTCTTCGAGCGTCACCAGAACCTGCCCGGTGACCACGCCATGCGGGGCGAGCGCCTCTTCCCATTCGCGGGCGAGGCGGATCTGGCCGACCGAGGCCGCCGCCTGGCTTTGTTCCAGCGGCAGCGCGCTGCGCGGCAGCCCCAGTATACCGCGCCCCAGCGCGATCGAGCCCGAGGATACGAGGATCACATCGGTGCCGCGCGCCCGGATTTGCGCGATGTCTTCGGCAATGGAGCGCAGCCAGTCGCCCCGGAACGCCCCGGTTTCCTTGTCGACCAGAAGCGCCGAGCCGATCTTGACGACCAGCCGCGAGGCCGCGGTCAGGGACGCCATGTATCGTCTTCTTCGGGGGCAACGACAGGGGCGCGGGCGGCATCGACATAGGGGCGCAGGGCGCGCAACACATCGACGGTGCCTTCCTTTGACGCGCCTGACATCAACATCACCGACTCGCCGGAATGCGCCTCGAGCTCGTCCTTGAGGAAGGCGCGTTCCTCGTCATCCATGGTGTCGATCTTGTTGAGCACGACGATGCGCGGCTTGTCGGCCAGCCCTTCGCCGTATTCCTCGATTTCGGTGACGATGGTGTCGTAATCTTCGAGCAGCGTGCCAGAGCTGCCATCGACGAGATGCAACAGCACGGCGCAGCGTTCGACATGGCCAAGGAACAGATCGCCAAGGCCGCGGCCCTCGTGCGCGCCTTCGATCAGGCCCGGAATGTCAGCCACGACAAATTCGCGGTTATCAACGCCGACGACGCCCAGATTGGGGTGCAGCGTGGTAAAGGGGTAGTCGGCGATCTTGGGGCGGGCGTTGGACGTGGCCGCCAGAAAGGTCGACTTGCCAGCGTTGGGCAGGCCCAGCAGGCCGACATCGGCGATCAGCTTGAGCCGCAGCCAGACCGTGCGCTCGACCCCCGGCTGGCCGGGGTTGGCGCGGCGCGGCGCCTGATTGGTGGCGGTCTTGAAATGCAGGTTGCCCCAGCCGCCATTGCCGCCCTTGGCCAGCAGGTAGCGCTCGCCCAGCGTGGCGAGATCGGCGATGACGGTCTCTTCGTCCTCGTCGATGATCTCGGTGCCGACGGGCACGCGCAGGATGATGTCATTCCCGTCGCGACCGGTCATCTGACGGCCAGCGCCGGCGCGGCCGTTTTCAGCAAAGAAATGCTGCTGGTAGCGAAAGTCGATCAACGTGTTGAGCCCGTCGACGGTTTCGACCCAGACATCGCCGCCACAGCCACCATCGCCGCCATTGGGCCCCCCGAATTCGATGAATTTCTCGCGGCGGAACGCAATGCAGCCGTTCCCCCCGCTGCCGGAGCGGATGTAAACTTTGCAAAGGTCGAGGAACTTCATCGGAGGGGTCCTGGGATCTGGAAACAGAGGGCCGTTTAACCTGAACGGGCGCAGTTCTCAAGCGTCGGCGCATCCTGAAAGCGTCGGACGGCGAACGTCTTTGAAAATACTTGGAAAACTGTGTGGCTTGGCCGCTTCTCCCGGACACTCGCGATGCCATGTCGAAACATGCATCGCAAGTGTCACAGGAAAGTGGCGCGGTTGACGGGGCTCGAACCCGCGACCCCCGGCGTGACAGGCCGGTACTCTAACCAACTGAGCTACAACCGCGCATACAGCACGGAGCGACTTCTTCGGGGCAGTGTGGCGCGGTTGACGGGGCTCGAACCCGCGACCCCCGGCGTGACAGGCCGGTACTCTAACCATCTGAGCTACAACCGCTCACTGCCTCCGAGGAGTGTCTCCCCGAACGTGGGGGCCTTCTAGGCGGCGGCCCGGATGCCGTCAAGCGGTTTTGATAGGTGCCTTCGTCATTTTTTTACATCGCTTACCAACTGCCCTGCTGTGCGCCATGCCGCGCGCCGGAAAACACCGGGGCGCGACGATCATCCCGGGCTGGAACTCTGCCAAGGGGCCCCGTTCAGCGCATCGCGGTCCGCCTTTTCAAGCGTCGCGCAAAGGCGTTCGAGTTCGGCGGCAAGCAGAATCACCTGCGTCACCCGCGCCGTCTCGTTGCCCTTGGCAATTTCATAGCCCGCATGTTCAACCAGCGCCGCCGCCGCCCGAAGCAGCCTTGGCACAGCGCGCAGTCCTGACACCCGTCCGGCTTCGATCACCAGCGCCTCGAGAACATCCCCGTCCCGGTCAGACACCATTTCCCCTCCCCATTTACTCCCACTCCGCCAGAAATTATTGGCGGGCAAACAAACGCCGGCCCGGACCGCCTTGCGCCGCCCTTGTCGCCACCGCATCCCCGCGATGAGTTCAATGGTTCAGGAACAAAGCCGAACTTGCGCGGCGGACCGCCCTCACCGGGCGCAGGCCAAGGCATAGCATGAAACGACAATTCTCAAATATGTTTGTTTGTCTGCACGCAAATTCTTCTTTTGGTTGATCGCCACGCCAGCCCAACCCCTTGCAGACATGACGCCCGCCCTTTACCCGCGCCACCGCATTCCCTATATATTTTCTCAAGAAAGACACATAAAGGACAGACCATGAACGATGCACCGCTTGAAGGCGCGCCGCTGATCGCTCCCTCCAGCACCGGGCACCCGCTGCACGAGGCGGTGGTCGAGGCGTGCCGCTCGGTCTACGACCCCGAAATCCCCGTGAACATCTATGACCTCGGGTTGATCTACACGATCGATATCGACGATGCGAATTCGGTCCGGGTGATCATGACGCTGACCGCCCCCGGATGCCCGGTGGCCGGTGAAATGCCCGGTTGGGTGCAGGATGCGGCCAGCGCCGTACCCGGCGTGCGGGATGTCGATGTCGAGATGGTGTTCGACCCGCCCTGGGGCATGGACATGATGTCCGATGAGGCGCGGCTGGAACTGGGCTTCATGTAAGCGACCCTCCCGCGCCAAGTGCAACGGGCGCGGAAAATCCGGAACCCGACCCGCTCTGCGCGGTTTGGGTGCATGTATCGCCTTGTCCTCGCCGCCGCGCTCGCGCTTTTGTCGCTTGCCTTTGCCTCTCTGCTCGCCGCGCAAAGCAGCGAGCCAGAGCGTTGGTACAAGGTCGAGCTGATCAATCCGGGCCTTGGCACCGCGCCGCAGACCGTTGACCGCACCACGCCGCGTTCGAGCCTCGAAAGCTTCATGTTCCGGGCCGATGCCGAAGACTGGGACGGCGCGGCGCATCTGCTGGACCTGTCGGCGCTCCCCGCTTCCGAACAGGCGGTCGAGGGGCCAAAGCGGGCAAAGGCCTTTGCCACCCTGCTTGAACGCAAGATCATGATCGACTGGTACGATCTGCGCGACCGCCCCGACGGGGTCGATGAGCGCGGCAGCGACACGCCGCTGGCGGGCGAGCCGCGCCGCTCGCTGCTGCTGTGGTACGTCAAGTTGAACGACCGGCCGATCCCGATCCGCATCAACCGGATCAAGCCCGAGGTCGGAGACCCGGCGTGGCTGGTCTCGCGCCAGACGGTGATGGCACTACCCGCGCTCGCAGACGCCTATGGGCCGACCGAACTGGAACTGATGCTGCCCGAACCGCTGCGCACCAAGGCGTTCTGGAACCTGCGCTGGTGGGAGGTGATCGCCTTTCCGCTGGCGCTTGCCGTCACCGGGCTGATCGGTTTCGTGGTGAACCGGGCACTGTCGCGCGGCTTTGCCCGCACCCACCGCGATGCGCCGACCTCGATGCTGGTGGCGATCCGCCCGCCGGTGACGCTGGCGGTGATGACCATGGTGATGGTGCTGATCACCCATCACGTGCTGGTGTTTTCCGGGCGGATCGACACCATCCTGTCACCGCTGCTGATCCTTGGCGGCGTGGTCGCAGCGCTGTGGATGATCGTCAACGTCGCCGATGTGATCCTGTCGCGGCTGGTGAAATTCGACGGCGGCGAGCTGGCCGAGATGGGCGAAGGTCAGGAGGCCCGGCGCAACATCGCAACCCGCGTCTCGGCGGCGCGGCGCATGATGATCGTGATCGTGGTGCTGGTCGGTGCCGGGATCACCATCAGCGAGGCCAGCGTGATGCGCTCGCTCGGGCTGTCGCTGCTGGCTTCGGCGGGCACGGCAACGATCATCCTTGCCTATGCCGGGCGCAATATCCTGACCAACATCATGGCCTCGTTGCAGATCGCGCTGAACCAGTCGGCGCGGATCGGGGACAGGGTGCTGTATGACGGCCAGCTGTGTTCGGTCGAGCGCATCCATTTCACCTATGTGCAACTGCGCGTCTGGACCGGGCGGCGGCTGGTGGTGCCGGTGGTGGATTTCGTCAGCGAGCCGTTCGAAAACTGGACGATGCGTGATCCATACATGATCCGCGAGGTGGTGCTGCACCTGTCGCACGGCGCCGATGTCGAACCGCTGCGCCGCGCCTACCACGAGATTCTTGACAGCATCGAGGACATCCCAGACCGCCCGGTCGATCGCGGCGTCTATGTGCAGAGGCATGACGTGTTCGGCCAGTCGGTGCTGTTCCTCGTGCCCGCCCCCGACCCCAACATCGCATGGGCGCTGGAATGCGAGGTGCGCGAGCGATTGTTGCAAGAGGCGCGCGTGATCGACGATGGCGCGCACGCCATGTTCCCGAGCGCCTCGCCCGCCGAAGCGGCCTGATCTGCACTGGATCGGCGCGACAACAGCTCACTGCGCGCTGGCCTTTCGCGGCGCAACTTCTGGCGCAACGCCCGACAGGGCGCGGCGTGAACCTGCAGTTTCAACGATTTTCAGCGCCGCGCCCTGCTCTTGCCATACGCCCCCCTTGAGTGCGCCCGCCCAAGGCATTAGGTTTGACCCCTTAATCAAGGAGACGCCCGATGTTCGGCATTCCCGGAAAACAGGCCGTGACGATGACCCCCGCCGCCGTGGCGCAGGTTCGCAAGCTCATGGATCGCGACAATCGCGCCGGTCTGCGGATCGGCATCAAGAAAGGCGGCTGCGCTGGCATGGAATACACCATGGATTTCGTCGATGCGCCCGAGCCCAACGACGAAATCGTCGAGCAGGATGGCGCGCGCGTGCTGATCGCACCGATGGCGCAGATGTTCCTGTTCGGCACCGAGATCGACTATTTCACCGAGCTTCTCGAATCCGGCTTCCGGTTCAACAACCCGAACGTGTCGGATTCCTGCGGCTGCGGCGAGTCGATCAAATTCAAGGATGTCGAGGAACTGGCGGCGGACCGTCGCGACTGATTGCCTCCTGCGGCGATAATCCCGCCGCCCTGCCCTTGACCTCGGCCCGCTGCGGCGAAAGATGTGCGCAACAGTTTCAAAGGGAGAGACCATGCGTACCAAGCTAGCCGCAGGCAATTGGAAGATGAACGGCCTTACCGAGGCGCTGTCTGAACTTGCCGGTATGGCAGACGCCGCCGCCGGTGCCTCCGAGGTGCTGATCTGCCCGCCCTTCACGCTGGTAGGCGCGGCAGCGGCGGCAGCAAGCGGCATCGCCATCGGCGGGCAGGATTGCCATGCGGCGGCTTCTGGCGCGCATACCGGCGATGTGTCGGCGGCGATGCTCAAGGACGCGGGCGCGAGCCATGTCATCCTTGGCCATTCCGAGCGCCGCACCGACCACAACGAGCGCAACAGCGACGTCAACGCCAAATGCGTTGCCGCATGGGATGCCGGGCTGACGGTGGTGCTTTGCGTCGGGGAAAGCCTTGAACAGCGCGAGGCGGCGAACACGCTCGAGATCATCGGCGGGCAGCTGGCAGCATCGGTTCCCGACGGCGCGACCGGGCATAATCTGGTGATCGCCTATGAACCGATCTGGGCGATTGGCACCGGCAAAGTGCCGAGCACCGACCAGATTGGCGAGGTGCATGATTTCATGCGCGCCCGCCTTGAAAAGCGCTTTGGCTCGGGCGTCGGCCGCTCGGTCCGCCTGCTCTACGGCGGCTCGGTGAAACCGTCCAACGCCACCGAGATCTTTGCCGTGTCCAATGTTGATGGCGCGCTGGTGGGCGGGGCCTCGCTGAAGGCCGCCGATTTCGTGCCGATCATCGAGGCGCTGAACGCCGCGTCGCAAGACGGCTAACCGATCTTACCGGCGAAAGCCGATCCGCCTCGGCCGGTTCACGGCCGGGGCGTTTCTCTGCCCCGGTCAGGGCTGCTTTCACCCCGCGCTCGAACGATACCATCGCCGCGCGCGGGCCCCGGCTACAGGTTGAACGGCAGCCACAGCACGATCTGCGGGAACACCGACAGCAAGACCGCCACCCCCAGCATCAGCGCCACGAATGGCACCACGCCGCGGATCACCACGCCCAGCGGCTTGTTCGCAATGGCCTGAATGACGAACAGGTTCAGCCCGACCGGCGGCGTGATCAGCGCGATCTCGATCAGCAGCACGAAATAGACGCCGAACCAGATCGGATCGATGCCAAGCGCCAGCACCGTGGGCAGCAGCACCGGCACCATGATCAGCAGCATCGACATGCTTTCAAGGAACAGCCCGATGAACAGCAGGATCAGCGAGACGATGATGATGAAGCCAACGGTGCCCGGCACATGGGTGTCGAAGATATGCGCGACCTGCTGCGGGATCTGGTAGAGCGTGATCGCCTGACCAAAGATCTTGGCCCCGACGACGATGAGAAAGATCACCGTGGTGGTCTGCACGCTGTCCTTCACCGCGGCAAGGAAATTCTCCCAGCTCAGCGAGCGTTGCGCCAGCGTGATCGCCAGCGCCATGGTCGCGCCGATGGCGCTGGCCTCGGTCGGGGTAAACGCCCCGGCGTAGATCCCACCCAGCATCACCACCGCCAGCAGAACGGTGGGCAGCGCCCGCAGCGTGGCCTCGGCCCGCTCGGGCCATGTGGCGCGGGGGCTGGCCTTGGCATTGTCACTGAAGGCCGCCGACAGCACCGTATACAGCCCGAAGACGGTGATCAGCAGAAGGCCCGGCCCGACGCCCGCAAGGAACAGCTTGCCGATGCTTTCCTCGGCGATGACCCCATAGACAATCAGCGGGATCGACGGCGGGATCAGGATGCCCAGCGTACCCCCCGCCGCCAGCAGCCCCAGCGTGAACGAAGGCTTGTAGCCACGCTTGGTCATCTCGGGCACGGCGACGGTGCCGACGGTGGCGGCGGTGGTGACCGAACTGCCTGATATGGCGGAAAAGATGCCGCAGGACAGCAGCGCCGCCACGCCGATGCCGCCCGGCCAATGGCCGACCCAGCTTTGCACCGCGCGGAACAGGTCGCGCCCGACGCCGCCGCGCAGCAGGATGTTCGACATCAGCAGAAACAGTGGCACCGCCAGCAGCACGAAATCATTGAGCGCACCAAACAGGTTGGTCGGGATCAGCGCCAGCGGCAACCCCTTGAGCACGATCAGCCCGGTGCCCAGCGAGGCCAGCGCAAAGGCGACCGGCAAGCCGGTGAGCAGCAGCAGCACCAGCGTCGAAACGATTGCGATCGGGATCATCGGGACTCCTCGCTCAGGGCGTGAAGCTCGGCCTCTTCGGACGAGACAAAAACCGGCGCGGGCCGGAACGGCAGGCGGACCAGATCAGCCAGCGCCTGAAGCGCAAGGCAGGCGTAGCCAGCGATGATTGGCGCTTCGGCGATCCATTCGGGCATCTGAAGCATGGTCGGCTGCCGCCGCCCCATGTTGAAGCTTTCGACCATCGCGCCCCAGCACAGCCAGACCGCCATCAGCGAGAACCCTGCGATCACCAGCAGGGTAAATGCCTGCGACAGGCGGCGCAGCGCCGGGGGCGCGTTGCCGATCACCGCGGTGATGCGGATCATGCCATCGGAGCGCAGAGATTGCGCCATGGCCAGAAAGCTCAGCCAGATCATCAGCGTGGTGCCCACGTCGGAGGTCCAGCGGGTGGGGGCGTGAAAGACGTAACGCGCCGCCACCTCATAGGCGAGAATGGCGGCGATGACGCAAATCATCACCGCCGCGATCCGCGCTGCCCAAAGCGACAGCGCATCGACAAGGCGCAGCGCCTTCGGGCCGCTTTCCACCGGCGCGCGATGCGCTCTGGGCTCGGGATGTGTCCTGACAACGGCCATGGGCTGCGCGCCCGCGTCAGTACAGCGCCTGGACGCTTTGCACGAGAGTCTGGCCGACCTCGCCCGCGTCCTGAACAAACACCTCGACCGCCGGGGCCGCCGCGTCCTGCCAGGCCCTCAGCTGCTCGGGGGTCAGCTCGGTTACGGTGGCGTGGCCATCGGCGAGCCAGTTGGCCGAGGCGACGTTGTTGGCCTCGGTCTCTTCGCGCAGGCTGTGTTCGGCATGCATCGCGGCTTGGGTGACCCAGCCCTGTTCCTGTTCGGACAGGCTGTCGAACAGGCCGCTGTTGATCACCACGATGAATTCGGCCAGCGAATGGTTGGTCATGGTGATGGTGTCCATGACTTCGTACAGCTTGCGCGATTCCACCGCGGTGGTGCCGCTCATGCCAACGTCGACGGTGCCGCGCTGATAGGCCATGAACTGCTCGGAGCCGCCGATCACCACCGGCGTGCCGCCCACCGCGTCGATAAAATCGCCCGAGGGCTTGCCAAGCGCGCGCACCAGCTTGCCCTTCATCATCGACGGATCGGTCATCGCCGCGCCCTTCGACAGAAGCTGCACCGGGCCGTAATCCTGCCACCACAGAACCTTGGTGCCGGTCGAACCGATCATCTCGTCAAAGGTCTGGCGGAAGGGGCCTTCCGGATCGGCGGCCTTGGCCAGCGTGGCATAGTCCGGAAACAGGAACGGCACCGAAAAGATCCCGGCGGCGGGCAGCGTGCCGCTGTATTCATCGGCCAGCACCACGCCCATGTCGATGGCGCCGCTGGCCACCGCCTTGGGCACTTCGGAACCCTTGAACAGCTGCGCGCTGTCGTAGATCTCGACGCTCATCTCGCCGCCAGATACCTCTTCGAGCGCGTCCTTGAAGGTCACGAGATTGGCGCCGACAGGGTGGTTCACTGCCACCTGAACGGTGGCGCGCAGGGTGCGCTCTGCAAAGGCCGCGCCGCTGGTGGCGCATAGCGCCGTGCTGGCCAGCAACAGGCCGGTCACGATGGTTTTCATTGATCTCTCTCCTCCCAGAGATGCCCCGGCGGGGCGGTTGACGCGCGGCGCAGGCTCCTCCAGCCCTGCCGCGCGCGTAGCTCAGACGATGCCGCCCGCGCGCAGCTGCGCGATGCGCTCGCCGGTCATCGACAGCAGGTCGCGCAACACCTCGTCGGTGTGCTCGCCCAGATCGGGGCCGGCATGGCGCAGCTTGCCCGGCGTTTCGGACAGGCGCGGCGCGACATTCTGCATCTTGATGGCACCGAAATCCTTGTGCGGCAGCTCGACAATGGCCTCGCGCGCAGCGAAATGCGGATCCTTGACCATGTCGGCGGCGGAATAGATCAGCCCGCAGGGCACGCCATGCTCTTCGAGCAGCGCCTGTAGCGGCTCAAGGTCCACCGTCACCGTCCAATCGGCGATGCGCCCATCCAGATCGGTCATGTTCACGCCCCGCGCCGCATGGGTGGCATAGCGATCATCCTGCGCCAATTCAGGCTGGCCCATGGCAACGGCAAGGCGGCGAAACACCGTATCCTGATTGGCGGCGATCAGCAGCATCTTGCCATCGCGCGTCGGAAACACGTTCGACGGCGACACGTTCGGCAGCGTCGCCCCGGTGCGTTCGCGCACATAGCCCGCTACGTCATATTCGCTGACCGTGCTTTCCATCATCGCCAGCACCGCCTCGTAGATGGCGCTGTCGACCACCTGCCCGCGCCCCGACCGCCCGCGCTGGTGCAGCGCCATCAGCGCGCCAAGACAGGCGTAGGTCGCCGCCAGCTCGTCACCGATGGAAATGCCCATGCGGCTCGGCGGGGTTGACGGATCGCCCACCACATATCGCAAGCCGCCCATCGCCTCGCCGATCGAGCCATAGCCAGCGCGACTGGCATAGGGGCCGGTCTGCCCATAGCCGCTGACCCGCACCATGATCAGGCCGGGATTGATTTCGCGCAGGGTCTCGTAGCTGAGGTTCCAGCGCTCCATGGTGCCGGGGCGGAAATTCTCGATGAGAATGTCGGTGCTGGCCACCAGCTCATGCACGATGGCCTGCCCTTCCGGGCTGCGCAGGTTCAGCGTCAGTGACTTCTTGTTGCGCGCCACCACGGGCCACCACAGCGACTTGCCATAGGGCTTTTCCTGCCCCCAGACCCGCAGCGGATCGCCGCTGCCGGGCTGCTCGCATTTGATCACCTCGGCCCCAAAATCCGCCAGAAGCTGGCCGCAGAACGGCCCTGCCAGCAATTGCCCCATCTCGAGCACGCGAATGTTCGACAGCGGCCCCTGACGGGGGGCATCCTGTTGTGTCATCAGCGCTCTCCTCTTCGCCTTGCACGTCCTGCGACCGGCAAATCCCGGATCGACAGGTATACCATTAATGGATACATTATTTTCTGAGTTGTAAATATAAATCCGCGGGATTCTGGTAATGAGCAAGAATAATATCGAAATCGTCGAGGTTTCACCAAGGGATGGCATCCAGAACGAAAAGACTCTTTTGAATTTGGATGCAAAAATCTCTTTGATCACGCAGGCGATTGCGGCAGGCGCAGCGCGGATCGAAGTGACAAGTTTCGTCAATCCCCACAAGGTTCCGCAAATGGCCGACGCCGAGGCTCTGGCCGCCGCCCTGCCCCGCGGCAAGGCGCGCTATAACGGCCTTGCGCTGAACCGGCGCGGGTTCGACCGGGCGGTCGCGGCGGGGCTCGACGAGGTGAACTTTGCCGTCGTGCTGTCGGAAACCTTCAGCGCCCGCAATCAGGGCATGAGCACCGACGAGGGCATTGCGCTCTGGCATGGGGTCGGCAGCAGCGATGCGCCCATCGCCAAGGGCTTGACCCTCGCCGCCGCCTTCGGCTGCCCGTTCGAAGGCGAGATGCCGGTGGCGCGGATGATCGAGGTGCTCGAGCGCGCGCTGACGGTGATGCCCGCCGAGCTGACGCTGGCCGACACCATCGGCGCGGCCAGCCCCGCCGACATTGCCGAACGGGTTGGCGCGGTGCGTGCCCGCTGGCCTGATCTGCCGATTCGCCTGCATCTGCACAACACCCGCAACACCGGCTTTGCCAATGCCTGGGCCGGGGTGCAGGCCGGCGTACGCAGCTTCGATGCATCGCTCGGGGGTGTTGGCGGATGCCCCTTTGCCCCGCGCGCCACCGGCAACATCGCCACCGAGGATCTGGCATGGATGCTGCACCGTGCGGGCTATGCCACCGGCTGGGATGTCGACAAGGCCTGCAAGGCCGCCGACTGGCTCGAGGAGCAGCTTGGCCACTTGGTGCCGGGAATGCTAATGAAGGCCGGCACCTTTCCGCCCGCCTTGCGGGCCTGACCAGACGCCCAAGCAGCAGGACGCCGCATGACCGACATCACGCCAGCCCCCAACAAGGGGCCAGCCGCCGACCAGGCCTATCAGGCGATCCGCGACAGCATCTTTTCCGGGCGACTGGGCGACAATGAACGGGTGACCGAGGCCGAGCTGGCCGACACGCTCAGCATGTCGCGCACCCCGGTGCGCGAGGCGGTCAAGCGGCTGCTGCTCGAAGGGCTGCTGACCCGTGACGCCGGACCGGGGTTGCGGGTGGTGGCGATGCAGGAAGACGAGATCATGCAGGTGTTCGAAATCCGCATGATGCTGGAATCCTACGCCGCCCGTCGCGCCGCACAGCATGCCACCGCCGAAGAAGCCGCCGAGCTGCGCCGCCTTGCCCATGAGATGGCCGCCCGCGTCCCGGCGCGAAGCGAAGCGGATTTCACCGCCGTGTCACAGCTCAACACCGCCTTTCATCAGCTGGTGCTGGAGGCGGCGCGCTCGGCGCGGCTCAAGGCGATGCTGTCGGTCGTGGTGCATCTGGCGCTGGTGACCCGCACCTTTCGTCTGTACCGAGACGCGGACATGCTGCGCTCGGCCCGTCACCATATCGAGATCGCCGACGCCATCACCGCCCGCGCCCCCGACTGGGCGGCCATGGCGATGGGCACGCATCTGCAATCGGCGGCGGCGCTTGCGCGGGGCTCTCGATCGCCAGAAAGCGAAATCGCAAGATAGGTGCTTGAAACCGGCGGCAGGCTTGTCTAAACCGCGTCAGGCCGGGTGATTAGCTCAGTTGGTAGAGCGTTTCGTTTACACCGAAACCGCTTGTTGCGCTGATACCTGATAAAAGCGTTTCCCGCCCGACACTTCGACGGGGAA